>JANPNT010000037.1:0-1594 GCA_031427655.1 Burkholderiales bacterium | reverse complement strand
CGGCAAATCAGCACCGGAATTTGTTCGTCGGACAAGCCGCGCTTGGAAGCCTTGCTGCCACGTTTGCGCGGCGCTCCTGGCATAGCTTGCTTCTTGCCCTTGAACGACTCAAGGAGAAAAAGCTTCATCTGCTTCAGCGATGTCCGCCAAACGGGTGGGCTTGCTGTCATTGGGGCGAGCAAAAAACCGGTGACGCCAGCGAAATGCGGTGTTGGGGTGTACGTCACAGGCCTTGGCGCTTTTAACGCACACTTTGCCCTTGCTCCATTTGCCGGGCATAGTCCAGCCACTTTTCTTTGTAGCGCATCGAGCTTGGGGCGTTCCTGTCAGCGCGTTAAATGTGGCCTTGCAGGCCGCACAGCGGTAGCGCTGCAATCCAGAAGCGCTGCCTCAACGGGCAATTTTGTTGTGGGCACACCGGGGACACACCGGTGCAGCGAGTACGCGGCTTTCAACCAAGGCGTTGACCGCCTGCACGTTTGCTGTGTTGTCCAGGCGCTCAGCGAGAAGTTTCCTTTGATGTGGCGTCAATTTTTCAATTTGTACCGTCAGTGCTTGAAAGTCATCTTTTCTCATGGCAGCACCTATCTCGTTGATCTACATAGGATTTTAATTTGCCACTACAGATTCGGCCCACAAATAGATTGAGCTATGGGGATGGCGGTGAATCACACTGGACATGGAAAAAGACGACGCTAGGATGCTCAGCCCCGCTGCCAAGCACGAACGGCGCAGACAAGTCATTCGGGCCCACAAGCGAGGGCCAACGCGCACACAAACCGCCGAAGAAGTCGGGCCTGGCTACACCGCCGTCAGCAAGACCATTGCGCGCTATGAGGAGCTCGGTTCCGCCGCATTGGCCCCGCGCACACGCGGTCGGCGCAGTGGCCAGGATCGCGCCCTGAGCGAGGCTCAAGAACAAGCCATCGAGCGCACCATTTGCGACAAACGCCTCGAACAATTGAAGATGGAGTTCGCGCTGTGGAGCCGCGCTGCCGTGATGCACCTCATCGAGCGCGAGTACGCCGTGGTGCTGCATGTGCGCTCCGTGGGCAAGTACCTCAAGCGCTGGGGCTTCACACCACAAAAGCCGATCAGGCGCGCGTACGAGCAGTCACCTGCTGCCGTCAAAGAGTGGCTCGACACCCAGTACCCACAGATCGCCAGGCAAGCAAAGGCCGAGGGTGCAGAGGTTCACTGGGGCGACGAGACCGCGCTGGTCAATACCGATGTTCGAGGACGCAGCTTCGCGCCCATTGGCAAGACGCCGGTGACGATGGCCGTGGGCGACACGCGTCAAAAGCTGTCAAGATCGCTGCGGTGACCAACCAGGGCAAGGCGCGCGGGATGATCATTGACGGAGCGTTCAACCATGAGCGGCTGATCGAATTGTTCGAGTCTCTTGTGAAAGACACTGGCAAAAAGATCTTTCTGATCTTGGACAACCTGGGTGTTCATCACTGCAAGCCGGTGAAGGCCTGGCTGGCTGAGAACTCCAACAAGATGGCCGTGTTTATCTGCCCGGCTACAGCCCCGAGTTGAACCCCGGGGAGTGGCTCAATGCAGATCTCAAGCATGTGATCCGAAGCAAATT
>JANPNT010000036.1:0-2789 GCA_031427655.1 Burkholderiales bacterium | reverse complement strand
GAGGATCGCAAAATGGAGTCTGGCCCCGTTTTTGCGTTCAGGTGCCTATAAAAATCGCATGCTTTGCTGAATTTGCAATGCCGCCACGCATGCTGACTGCATTCCCGGGCAACGGAGACAGGCTGAAAGTTGCGAAGGCGTGGCATGTTCAAAACAATACAAAATTGGGGGGTCAGATTTGAATACAAGTATGAGTTTTTTCGCGCATCCTCTATCGGACGTTCAATCCAACGAGATTGGATCAGGGACGCGTATTTGGCAGTATTGTGTAGTTTTTGCAGGTGCCAAAATTGGTAAAAGCTGCAATGTTTGTGCGCAGGTGTTAATTGAGAGTGATGTAGTCATTGGTGATAACGTCACCATTAAAAGCGGCGTGCAGCTTTGGGACGGCGTGCGAATTGAAGATAACGTCTTTATTGGCCCAAACGCAACCTTCACTAACGATTTGTTCCCTCGTTCTAAGGAGTATCCCGAACATTTTCTGCAAACCATCATTAAGGCGGGCGCCTCAATTGGCGCAAATGCGACCATCTTGCCAGGTGTGTCGGTGGGTGAGGGTGCAATGATCGGAGCAGGTGCTGTAGTAACTCGTTCTGTTCCCCCTAATGCAATCGTGGTGGGTAATCCGGCGCGGATTGTTGGATACACAAATACCAAGTTAGAAGAAAGTTTCAATCAGCAACTATCTGAAGATAGTCGCAAACCACCATACTCGGATACCACGGCAGTAGGTGGCGTTACAATACATAAACTCCCTCTAGTCCTCGACTTGCGTGGCAGTCTTTCCGTGGGTGAATTTGAACAACAGATACCTTTTCTGCCAAAGCGCTACTTTTTGGTGTTTGATGTGCCAAGCAAGGAAACCCGTGGCGAGCACGCACATCGTGCTTGCCATCAATTTTTGATTTGCGTGCGTGGAAATTGTGCTGTCCTGGCGGACGATGGAATTAATCGCACTGAAGTGCTGCTGGACTCACCCGACAAAGGCATATATCTGCCTCCGATGGTTTGGGGTGTTCAATATAAATACTCAGAAGATGCCGTGCTGCTTGTTTTCGCATCGCATCATTATGATGCTGCCGACTACATCAGAATATATTCGGAATACCTTGAAGAAGTAAAACTAAAGTCCAGCTCGAAATGAACATTCCTTTTCTTGATTTAAAAGCAGCCTACCTCGAACTTCAACCAGAAATTGATGCTGCGATAAAACGTGTACTTGAATCCGGCTGGTACATTCTTGGCGAAGAAGTGGATGCTTTTGAGCAAGAGTATGCGGCTTACTGCGAAACGAAGCATTGCGTGGGGTTGGCTAATGGCTTGGACGCTTTGCATCTGGCATTGCTGGCTTTGGGTGTCGGTGCAGGTGATGAAGTTATTGTGCCGAGCAACACCTACATCGCCACCTGGCTGGCGGTCAGCCAGTGCGGTGCAACGCCGATCCCGGTTGAGCCGGATGCCGCGACTTACAACATTGACCCTACACGTATTGAAGCAGCGATTACCCCGCGCACCAAAGTCATTCTGCCCGTTCATTTGTATGGACAGCCCGCCGATATGGATCCGATTTTGGCGATTGCGCGCAAACATGGTTTGAAAGTGCTGGAAGATGGCGCGCAGGCGCACGGCGCCCGTTACAAAGGCAAGCGGCTAGGTGCGCATGGCGATGTGGTGGCGTGGAGCTTTTACCCTGGTAAGAATCTTGGTGCGTATGGTGATGGTGGTGCGATCACCACCGATAATGCGGAAATCGCCGAGCGTATCCGTGTGCTGCGCAACTATGGTTCGCGGGTGAAATATGTCAACGACGTGCGCGGCTTCAATAGCCGACTCGATCCGATACAGGCCGCCGCATTGCGCGTCAAACTCAAGGTGTTGGATGCATGGAACGCAAGACGGTCAGAGACCGCGAGCAGCTATCAAACAAAACTGGCAAATGTCGGACTCAGATTGCCTTTCGTGCCCGAATGGGCAGAGCCAGCATGGCATCTGTATGTAGTGCAGCACCCGCAACGCGAAGTTTTGCAAAAGAAATTGGGTGGGGTAGGAATAAGTACCATGATTCATTACCCGATCCCCCCACACCTTCAAGGAGCGTATGCTGAACTAGGCTATGGGGTAGGAGCATTTCCGATAGCTGAGCATATTCATCAAGCAGTGTTGAGCCTGCCTATGGGGCCAAGCTTGACACAAGAGCATGTCAATCAGGTGATAGCGGCCTGTCAAAAAATAGCGCTAGCAAGCTGATTCGAAGACGCATTGCAGCCGCTGTGTCTGCAACACGATGTCGGTGTCATCAGTTTCTACGCATTGGCCGCCGGGTTCCTGACCGGCAAGTACCGCGAAGCAGTCGATGCCGGCAAGAGCCAGCGTGGCGCCAATGTGGTGAAGAAGTATCTGAACCCGCGCGGGCTGAGGATCCTGGCCGCGCTGGATGCGGTGGCATCGCTCCACCAGACCCGACCCGGCGTGGTAGCCGTGGCGTGGCTGTTGACACGCCCGGGCCTCACCTCGCCGATTGCCAGCGCGACCTCGCTGGCGCAACTTGCCGACCTCGTCGCTGCAACCAACCTGCGGCTGGACCCAGCCGATCTTGCCGCGCTCGACGCCGCGAGTGTCGAAGCCGGCTGACAGCCTTTCAGGTGCGCTGGCGCAGCGCCTCATACAGGCAGATTCCGCTGGCCACCGATACGTTGAGGCTTTCCACAGCGCCGCGCATGGGGATCTGCACCAGTTCGTCGCAGGTCTTGGTGGTCAACTGGCGCATGCCGGCCCCCTCGGCGCCCAGC
>JANPNT010000035.1:0-2210 GCA_031427655.1 Burkholderiales bacterium | reverse complement strand
AGCCCAAGGTGCAGTGAAGTCTGCGGTGGTTGTAGAACGTCAACCAGTCCACCACCTCGTCCATCGCCGCGCGCAGCGTGGCGAACTTTTGGCCGTGTATGCGCGCCACTTTCAAGCGGCCCCACAAACTCTCGGTGGGCGCGTTGTCCCAGCAGTCGCCCTTGCGACTCATTGATGACCGCATGCCGTAAGCCTTCAACGCGCCTTGGAACTCGCGGCTGCACTATTGGCTGCCCCGGTCTGAGTGGAACACCAAGCCCGGTGGTGGCTTGCGGCTGAACCACGCCATGCGCAGCGCATCGGTGACCATGCTGGCTTGCATGTGGGTTCTCTTGGGTCTCAGCATGCTCCAGCCCACCACTTTGCGGCTGAACAGGTCGATGACCGCAACCAAGTACAGCCAGCCTGCGCCGGTGGGGATGTAGGTGGCGGGGTAAAAGAGGTCGCTGGTCCACACGGTGTTGGGCTGGGCCACCGTGAACTCACGGTTCAGAAGATTCTTCGCAATGGGCAAGGCATGTTCGCTGTCGGTGGTGACGACGAACTTCTTCTTGCCCTTGGCCCGGATGCCGTGCAGTTTCATGGTGCGCTGCACGCGGGCTTTGCCCACGCGGACGTCTCTGGCTCGAAGCTCTCTGAGCATGCGGGGCCAGCCGTACTCGCCTTTGACTTCGGCGTGGATGGCGCGGATGTGAACCAGCAGGGCGTCGTCGCCGAGGCGCTTGCCGTTGGGCTTGGCAGCCCGCGATTGGCGGCGCTGGTGGCGCTGTTGTGGCTACGGTAGCCGCTGGTGCTCAGGCCGAGCACGTCACAACTGATGGCCACGGGCCAGACGGTTTTGTGGTTCGCGACCCAGGCGTACTTCACAGCGAATCCTTCGCGAAGTACGCAGTCGCTTTTTTTAGGCGTTTCTTACCAAGTGCACGCGCTCCATCTTGACCCGAGCCAGCTCGGCGCGCAGCCGGACCAACTCCATTTGTTCAGCGCTGACGGGCTTGTCGCCCGAGCCTTTGAGCCGGCCTTTGTCGCTGAGCTTGACCCAGCTTCACAAGGTCTGATGGGGCATGCCCAAGACTTTGGAAGTCACCGCAATGTCCTGCCCTGCTTTGACCAATCGCACAGCCTCGAGCTTGAACTCCAGGGTGTACTTGCCTCGCCTATTCAAGACGCTTTTTGCTTGACTTTTGTCCGACACTTTCGCTTCTCCATTTGCTGAATTGAACCATCAGCTAAGAGGTAGGTTGTTGAGGGACAAGGTCAATGCGAGCCGCGCTTCGCCTTCACCCCAAACACAAAACCCATTCGCAGCGGCAAGGTGACTGGGGCTGACGACCGGTTTGGCGTACACGCGTATGAGGGCGTGGGTCCGGCCTCCTTGCTGCCCGCGCTGGTGTATGTGCACCACCTGCGTGTGCAGTGCTGGCCCTTCGATACCTCAGGGCGAACGGGGTGAGGTGGGCGATGCGAGGTAAAAAGCGCCGATAAAAAAGGCGTCGCCTTGACCACGCCCTGTCTCACATCAACTGTCCCGTCAACTCTTGTGATGCGATGGCGCCAACCGATACACAGGCGTTGGAATGCCTTCTTGCCGTGCCTTCAGTTGCAGCGCCAAAAACTCTGAGTAGTGGCGTGACTGCGCCAAGTTACCGCCGTGAAACCACAGGTGCGGAACTTGGGTGGGCTTCCACATGTTGCGCAGTTCACCTTCCCAGGGGCCGGGGTCTTTTGGCGTGTCGGAACCCAAGCCCCAGACCTTGCCCACGCGGTCGGCCACTTGCGGGGAAATCATGTCGGCGAGCCAGCCGTTCATCGAACCGTAACCCGTGGCGTACACCAACAAATCGGCGGGCAATTCGGTGCCGTCTGACAAGGTGACTGACTTCGGGTTGATGCGTTCGATGTTGACGCGACTGCGGAGTTTGATGCTGCCGTTGGCCACCAATTCAGACGCGCCCACGTCGATGTAGTAACCCGACCCGCGGCGCAGGTACTTCATGAACAGGCCCGATTCGTCGGCTCCGAAGTCGAGCATGAAACCGGCTTTTTTCAACCGGCCGTACAAGTCGGCTTCGCGCTTTTTCATCTCGTCGTAGACCGGCACTTGCATGGGTGCCATGATCTTGAAGGGGATGGACGCGAAGATCAAATCGGCTTGTGCCTATCCCCTCCTATCTTCTGGAATAATATCGGCTACATACGCAGCAGTTGCA
>JANPNT010000034.1:0-2068 GCA_031427655.1 Burkholderiales bacterium | reverse complement strand
TGCCCGGAGCGGCATTGTTTGGGCGGCGCTCTTTGAACTGGAAACTCTCATGAACGTTTTGAAGCCCTCCGTCGTCAGCATCTTGGCTTTGCTGGCCACCACCTCATGGGCGGCCGAGCCGACGCCCAAGGTGAACCTGGTCGGTCGCCCGGTGCCGCAGATCGAAAGCTTGCCCGAGGGCCCATTTCGTGCACTCGTCGTGCAAGGTCATGAGCTCAGCACCCGCACCTTCGCGGTCATTGGCCCCGAGGTGAAGAACCCGCGCAAGCGCTACGCCGGCAACAACCTGGCATGCACCTCGTGCCACCAAGCGGGCGGCGCCAAGCCGTTCGCGATTCCTTGGGTCGGCGTGACGGCGACCTTCCCGCAGTACCGCGGCCGCGAAGATCAGATCAGCACAGTCGAAGAGCGCATCAACGGCTGCATGGAACGCAGCATGAACGGCAAGCCACTGCCTCTCGATGCGCCCGAGATGAAGGCCTTTACCACCTACATCGCCTTTCTGTCCAAAGGCGTGCCAATCGGTGCACAGATCGAAGGCGCGGCGGTCCTGCAAAGCGCGGTGCCCGACCGGCGCGCCGACGCCCAAGCCGGCAGCGAGGTCTACGTCGCCAAATGCGTGGTGTGCCACGGCGCCGATGGTCTGGGCAAACGCACCGGCCAGCGTGGTGACGCGCAGGGCTACACGTTCCCGCCGCTGTGGGGGCCGGACAGCTTCAACAACGGTGCCGGTATGAACCGTCTGCTCACAACGACACGTTTCATCCGGCAGAACATGCCGCTCGGCGCCAGCCACACGGCCACCGTGTTGAACGATGACGAAGCCTACGACGTCACTGCTTTCATGCTGTCCAAGCCGCGCCCGATCAAGGCCCATCTGGAAGCCGACTTCCCTGCGCGCTGGAACAAGCCGATCGACGCCGCGTTCCCGCCCTACCTGTTGGGCGCCACCGCCGATCAGCACAGGTACGGACCCTTCGCTCCATTGGCGGAAAAACAGCGGCAAGTGGCCGACAAGCGCAAGGCCGATATGGCTGCGAGCAAAGCTATTGCGCCGGCAGAGCCGGCCAGCGCTGCAACGAGCAAGTAGCGGTGCAGGCTGCTCACGTTTAAACATGAATCGAAGGTGCTCGGCGACCGGCCCTGTGCCTGCCAACGCACAGACTCAAACACCACGCGAAGGCCACTTTGCTTTGATTCGCATCAAGCCTCAAAACCAGACCGAGGGCGAAAATTATTTGATCTGCTGTGCTGTCGGAACGTAGTGATGTTGATGTTGTGAGCACCTGATGCCGATGGTCGTTCGGCTCCCCCGCTGTAATTCACTACAAAGGGCGATCGCTATGGATTCAACCAGATCGGCGTTGCTCGCCTGCGGCTCCGGCACCGTCGGTTCTGAAGGTTCTGCTGCAGCGACTCACTGCAAGACGGGTCAGTTCGCATGTTGATGCGCCGCATCAACCACTTCGTACTGTGGTCGAGTCTGCTGCAAGGCGTGATCGCGAGTGCCGCGGACACCTCAGCCGTGTCGCCGCCACCCTCACCAGCGCTTGCGACCGCGACCGTCGGAGCCGCAGGACCGGCACAGCCAAGCGGCTTCGACGGTGTTGTCGAGGCGGTGCGTCAGACCGTGCTGGCCGCGCAAGTGGCCGGTGCCGTGGTTTGCACTCGACGTCAAAGTAGGAGATGCCGTCAAGACCGGTCAGGTGCTGGCACGGAACGATGCCCGGGCTGCCAATCAAAATCTGGTGTCGATGTATGACCCCACCAGCTTGCGCGTGACGGTCTCTGTCCCGCAGTCGGCAGCGCTCGGCCTGCAGAAGGATGCAGCGGTGAGGATCCAGCTGCCCGGCCCGCCGGCCAACGGCGAATGGGTGACGCCGTCGCGCACGGAAAAACCGGCCTCGGTGCTTTTACGCTCTCATCTCTTGACTGTGTGCGTGCCTCAAATCCGAGCTTCCAACCTCCTTACGTTTTTAGCAGCAAGTCGTTAAAGCTCACAACGAGCAACGGTGACATTGTCGCGACCTACAGCGGCACAGCGGTGCTCGACCCGGCGACCTTCCTC
>JANPNT010000033.1:0-2314 GCA_031427655.1 Burkholderiales bacterium | reverse complement strand
ATTATATCGGGGCAAAGGTGTAATTTATGTCGTAAGTCGACTTATGGCGTAAACCGCGAGTAAGCCCCGGTTGAACGTCGCTTTCAGCAAAGAGTTATTGCACTCGCAACCCTCCGCTTACGACCTGTCGTCGCCGTCGGGAACAGCCACTCGCCGATAATTGCGGGTACAAATTTATCCGCTGCCCATCGAGGCGTCAGCCTCCCCGTATGCACATTCACATTCTCGGTATTTGCGGCACCTTTATGGGTGGTGTTGCGGCACTCGCTCGCGAGGCGGGCTTTCGCGTCACCGGCACCGATGCCAACGTCTATCCGCCGATGTCAGACCAACTGCGCGCGCTTGGCATCGATCTGATCGAGGGCTATTCGGCGGATCAACTGGCACTGAAACCCGATTGCTTTGTGATTGGCAACGTGGTGACGCGCGGCAATCCGCTGGCCGAGGCGATTCTCGACGCGGGCGCTGCCTACACCTCGGGGCCGCAGTGGCTGGCCGACAACGTGCTGCGCGAGCGCTGGGTGTTGGCGGTTGCGGGCACGCACGGCAAGACCACGACGACATCGATGCTGGCGTGGATTCTTGAGCATACGGGCTTGACGCCGGGCTTTTTGATTGGTGGCGTTGCAACCGATTTCGGGGTGTCGGCGCGGCTCGGCAAGCCCCACGGACGCACGGTCAGCCCTGCTGACAGCCGCCCATTTTTCGTGATCGAAGCCGACGAATACGACACCGCGTTTTTCGATAAGCGCAGCAAGTTTGTGCACTACCGCCCACGCACGGTCGTGCTCAACAATCTTGAATACGATCACGCCGACATCTTTCCGGATGTGGCCTCGATCCGCAAACAGTTTCATCATCTGGTGCGCACCGTGCCATCGACCGGACGCATCATCAGCAACGCGCTGGATGCGGAGCTGACGCAAACGCTCGCCATGGGCTGCTGGAGCGAGCGCGAGGCGTTCGCGTCCGATCAGGGCTGGCATTTCGTCGGCGAAGCTCAGGTTGATTTCGGCGGTCAGCGCTTCGGCGAATTGAAGCTCGATATGCCTGGGTTGCACAACCGCCTGAACGCGCTGGCCGCGATTGCGGCGGCAAGGCACGTTGGCGTGACGCCGGAAAAAGCCATTGCAGCGCTCGCGGTGTTTCAGGGTGTGAAGCGACGCCTTGAGCTGCGCGGCGAGGTGCGCGGCGTCAAGATTTACGACGATTTTGCGCATCATCCAACGGCGATTGCTGCCACCGTGAGTGCGTTAAAAAAGAAGATTGCAAAGGGAGAGCGCGTGATCGCAGTCTTCGAGCCGCGGTCAAACACGATGAAGCTCGGCGCGATGCGGGCGCGGCTGGCGGAATGTCTGTTTGACGCAGATCGCGTGTATTCGTATTCGGGCGGACTTGGCTGGGATGTTGCCGAGTCGTTGCAGTCAATCGCTTCGCGCGCCGCAGACTACAAGGACATCGCCGCGCTCACAGCAGCCATTGCTCACGAAGCGCGAGCGGGTGACCATGTGGTGATCATGAGTAACGGCGGCTTTGCCAACATTCACAATCGCCTGCTTGATGCGCTGCGCGAAATATTGCGGTGACGGGGCTGAACATGCCCCCCGATATACTCCTGCGTCCTAAACATCGGGTATTGCACTGTGGCGAATGACTTCATCGGGGCGCAGCTAGGCAGCGTCGGCCAGCAAATTGAACGCGGTGAGCTTAAGGCCGCCGCAACACTGCTCAACGCATTGGTCAAAAGCGCGCCGCAGGATCCACGTATTTATTTTTTAGGGGCGTCCATGGCACAACAGGCGGGCAACCTGCCAGCCTGCATTCAGTCGCTTGAGCGTGCGCTTGATCTGGCACCTGAGTGGGTCGATGCCCACGTGGCGCGCATTCGCGCAATCAGTGAGCTGGGTGAACACCAGCTCGCTCTGGATGCCAGCACCGAGGCCCTGGAAATCTGTGGTGAGAATCTCGCGCTGCTGGAGATGGCCTCTGCCGTCGCTGATCGGGCAAACGTCATTGAACAGCAGGAAAAATTTCTCGAGCGCGCCGTCGCGGTGGCTCCGCAACGTGTTGATATTCTCAATGCACTGGCGGTGTGCTCGCAGCGACTCAACCATCTGGACAACGCCGAAAAATCGTATCTGCGCGCCCGTAACCTCGCGCCGGGTAATGTCATCGCCATTTCCGGCATGGCGGCGGTTGCCGAAATGCGCGGCGACATTGACGCGGCGACGCGGGATATGAAGCTGGCGCGGCAGCTTTCGCCAAATGATCCGGTGATCGCGTTCAATCTCGCAGCCGCCACGGGGGAGGTGCC
>JANPNT010000032.1:0-2437 GCA_031427655.1 Burkholderiales bacterium | reverse complement strand
CGGCCAAGGTAATTGTCGTCAACCACACCCCGCGCAGCGGGCACATCGTGGTGGCTGTTGTCGACGGCGAGTTCGTCTGCAAGAAGCTTTGGCACCGCGCAGGACGCATGAAGCTCAAAGCCGCGAACCCCACCTACGCCGACATCGTGCCCAAGGAAGGGCAGATTGTCGAAATCTGGGGTGTGGTCTTGACCGCGTTCAAGAAGTTTTGCGTTTGACGCCATGTACGCACTGGTCGACGGCAACAACTTCTACGTGAGCTGTGAACGCATCTTTCGCCCCAGCCTGAACGGCCTGCCGGTGGTGGTGCTGTCAAACAATGACGGCTGCGCCATTGCCCGGTCCAACGAAGCCAAGGCGCTGGGCATACGCATGGGTCATCCCTGGTTCCAGATGCGTCACTTGGAAGAGTCGCACGGGGTGGTGGCACTGTCGGCCAACTTCGCCTGTACGGCGACATCAGCGACAGAGTGGCCAGCCTGATTGGAGGCTTTGGCCCCAAGGAGGAGATCTATTCCATTGACGAAAGTTTCGTTGACGTCACCGGCATCCGAGGCGACCTCACCGTGCGAGGGCACCTGCTCAGAAGCCGCATCATCCAATGGGTCGGCATCCCCTGCGGCATTGGCATCGGCAGCACCAAGACGCTGGCCAAGCTAGCCAACCACGTCGCGAAGACGGCCGAGCGCAAACCCGGCAGCTATCCCGAAAAGCTTGCGCAGGTTTGCGACTTTGCTTCGCTGACTGCAGAGGAACTGAGTGCGGTATTGCGAACCACCGACGTGGGTGAGGTTTGGGGCGTTGGGCGGCGCATCGGCGAACAACTGACCCAGGCAGGAATCAAGACCGTCTACGACCTCACCCAACTCGACCCGGCCACTGTTCGGAGTCGCTGGTCTGTTGTGCTGGAGCGCACCGTGCGCGAGCTCAAGGGCATGCCGTGCATCGCGCTGGAAGACGTGCCCGCCAACAAGAAAGAGATTGCATGCACGCGTTCCTTCGGCCGTCCGGTGACGCACCTGCATGAGGTGACCGAAGCCGTCACCGAATTCGCCAGCCGGGCTGCAGAAAAGCTGCGCAAGCAGGGCAGTGCGGCGAGTCAGGTGCTGACCTTCATTCACACCAGTCCGTTTCGGGACGAGCCGCAGTACAGCCGCTCGATCACCACGCCGCTGCGCCGCCCGAGCGCGGACACCCGGGCCATCGTGCAAGCCGCCGTGATGGGCTTGCGGGCAATCTACAAGCCTGGGTTCAAGCTGGCCAAGGCCGGTGTGATGCTGCTTGAGTTAACGCCGGACAGCATCAGCCAGGGCGAACTCGATCTGGAGCCGGAGTTGCGCGACAAGGGCAAGCTCATGACCGCGATGGACCGCTTGAACGGACGCTACGGCAAGGGCACCGTGCTGATGGGCAGCTCAGGGCTGAGCGGCGAGCGGCGGGTGTGGACGATGAAGCAAGAACGCAGGACTCCGGCTTACACGACGACTTGGGCTGACATGCCCATCTTGCGGGCTTGAACGACACCGCATGCACGCGATCTACCCACTTTGGCGGCCACCGTCAGGCGTTTCAGCACCAAGTCATGAAACATGAGGCGCCAAATCGTGGCTTTCACCGTTTCCGCCGATGGTGAGATTTGCGCCTGATTGCGACGGTGCGACGACAAATATGCGGAAGGTCGTGTTGCCAATCTAAAAAAGACATACCCGCAGGCTTGTTGAAGTTCGGCGTTCCCCATTAGGGTCTTTTGGGGGACTGTCTTGCCACTCCTTCTTTTTGGTTGCTCCCCGCAGCGGCCGCCAGAGGCCCCCCACCCCCGCTGGGCCATGTGAACAGGTTTCAACCTAATGTCGGCTGCTTATTGCAAGGCTACCGCTTCAGACTTTCGCGGGCATCGCGTCACGCATGCGAAGCGGCCCCAGGATCATTTCCTTCGCTCGCTTAGACCGCCAGGGGCAGGAAGAAAAAAATCCAAATCTTCTATCGACTAGTGACTTAGAGTCGGTGTCGCATCAACGACAAGGGGATGAAAATGAAGAAGCAGGTTGACCTGAAATTCGTGCGGGCGATGGCCGTTGCCGCTGTGGGCTTGTCAGCGATGGCGGTGCCGCTGGCGGCCACTGCCGCTGACAAATTCGAGAAATTTGCGGCAGCCGCCCAGATCGTAGAAGTTCTAGACTTCAGCGTTGATAGCAGCTGCCAGCCGGCGAGCCCCGGCACTGAGAGCACAGCGATGGGTCGGATCAGCGGCTCGGGCTTGGGAACAACCGGCATCGGTCCTTTTACGCTCTCATCCCTTGACTGTGTGCGTGCCTCAAATCCGAGCTTCCAACCTCCTTACGTTTTTAGCAGCAAGTCGTTAAAGCTCACAACGAGCAACGGTGACATTGTCGCGACCTACAGCGGCACAGCGGTGCTCGACCCGGCGACCTTCCTC
>JANPNT010000031.1:0-3746 GCA_031427655.1 Burkholderiales bacterium | reverse complement strand
TCTTCGTCCGGCGAAATCACCAAACCCGACTCTTGCAGCAAGGGGTCATCGTATTTGGGAAAGGCGCTGGCCAACGCTCGCCAGCCGTCGGGCGCATAGCCCATGCCGAAGGTGGCAGCAATCTCGCCGCTCAAGCCGCGCGTTTTCAAATAATCGATGGCGCGCGGCGTGATTTTGAGTTGCTTGCGGTAGTGGTCGTTGGCCTTGGCCAAGGTTTCACTCAGCGTGGCTTGTCGCGCCTTTTTGGTGGCGGCCAGCGCGCGTTCTTCGGGCGAGCTGTCGTCTTCTGGCACCGTCATGCCGGCTTGCTGCGCCAGGTCGCGCACCGCATCGGGAAAGCCCACGCCGAGGTGCTCCATGAGGAAGCCCACGGCGTTGCCATGCACGCCGCAACCGAAGCAGTGGTAGGTCTGGCGCGTGGCGCTGACGATGAAGCTGGGCGACTTTTCGCCATGAAACGGGCACAGGCCTTTGTGGTTGACACCAGCCTTTTTCAACTCGACGTGACGGCCCACGATGTCGACGATGTCGACGCGAGTGAGCAGGTCTTGGACGAAGCTGGCAGGGATCATGGAACGAGTCTAGCGGCGCCTCGGAGCCTCGCCGCGACCGAGGTCAGTTCGTCACCGCCCAGGTGGGGCGTTCTCCGTTGACCTGGCTGCTGGCGTAGTTGCTCATCCAACCCGCCAACTCGCTCAACGGCATGGCTTTGGAGATGCCGTTGCCTTGGCCGACAAAGCAGCCCATTTCGATCAAGCGTTGGGCTTGCGCATCGGTTTCCACACCTTCCGCGACCACGGTGCAGCGGAAGGTTTTGGACAGGCCGATCACGCCTTCAACAATGGCCAAGTCTTGCGCGTCACCGAGCATGTTGTGAACGAAGGAGCGGTCTATCTTCAGTAAATCGAGCGGCAGGCGCTTGAGGTAAGTGAGCGTCGAATAGCCGGTGCCGAAGTCGTCCAGTGCAAAGCGAACGCCCAGCGCTTGACAACTGCGCATCAACTCGCAGGTGTGGTCGATGTCGGCCAGCGCTGCGGTTTCCAGCACCTCGATGATGAGGTGCTTCGAAACCTCGGGCGGGTGCTGTGCCAACAGCGTGGCCAGGCGCTGCGCGAAGTTGGCTTCTTGCAAATGGCGCGCTGAAATGTTGACGCTCAGAGTGATGTCCAGCCCTTCGCTTTGCCATGCGGCCAACTGCTCCAAGCCACGTTGCAACACCCAATCGCCCACGCTCGAACTTAAACCGGTGTGCTCGATCAGCGGCAAAAAAGTGGCCGGCGCGATGATGCCGTGCTGTGGATGCTTCCAGCGCAGCAGCGCCTCGAAACCCAGTACTTTGCCCAGGCGCATGTCGACCTTGGGTTGGTAGTAAAGAACGAACTCCTGCGCATCCAGCGCGTCTTGCACACGGCCCAAGGCTTCAAAGCGCGCTTCGGTGCGGCGGTCAGATTCAGCGTCGAAAAACAAGTAGCCATTGCGACCAGACTGTTTCGCGCCGTACATGGCGTGGTCGGCATGGCGCAGCAAAGTGTCGGCGTCGGCGTGGTCCATGGGGAACACGGTGGCTCCAATGCTGGCGGTGATGCTGACCATGCCATTGCCGATGCCAAGGTTGTAGGGCTGGGCCACGCTGCGCAAAACGCGGTCGACGGCATGGCGGCTTTCTTCGATGGTGGCGGTGCGGATCAGCAGCACAAATTCGTCGCCACCCAAGCGCGACACGGTGTCGGGCAGTTCGGCATGACCGCGCAAACTGCGGCGCAAGCGGTCGGCCAAATCCACCAGCAAACGGTCGCCGACCTCATGGCCGAATTGGTCGTTGACGGGCTTGAAATGGTCAAGGTCGAGGTAGCAGACGGTCAGCAAACTGCCATCACGCTCACTGACCTGCATGGCCTGCGTCAACATTTTGGCCAAGCGCGCGCGGTTGGGCAGGTTGGTCAGTTCGTCAAAGTGGGCCTGGCGTTCCAGCAGCTCACGTTGCAAGCGTGCTTCGGTGATGTCAGACAGTGCCAACGCATGAAAGCGAACCGCACCGGCCGCTGTTTTGACGGCTGAGATGGTGACTTGCAAAGTGCAAATGTCACCGTTGCGGCGTTTGTCCACAATCTCGCCGCGCCAAGTGCCGGTGGCCTTCAGGCTGTCGAACATGACAGCCTGTTGAACGGCCGATTGCGTGCCTTCTACGGCGGGGCGCATGAGTGCGGGCACGGTGCCACGCATGTCGTCGAGCGAGTAGCCGGTGATGCTGGAAAACGTCGGGTTGGCGTCGAGCACGCGGTAGTTGGCGTCGGTGATGAGCAGGCCTTCATGCAAGTGCTGGAACAAGGTGGCCGAGAGTTGCTGGCGCTCTTCGGCTGCACGCTGCGCATCGATATCTTGGGTGGTGATGATGACCCGCAGCGGTTGCCCGTCGGGGCCACGCTCGGCCACCGTGGCGTGGCCGGAATACCAGGCCCAGGTGCCATCGGCACGCAAGAAGCGGCAGGTCAAGGTGGGGATGCCTGCACCTGCGTGCTTGAGTTGATCGAGCAGGGCGCGCAGCGGTGCTTTGTCCTCTTCGTGAACCCGGCTCCACGCGGCCGGCAAGCTGCTGCCAAAACTCTGCGACCGATAGCCCAACATCGTGAGCCAGCGCGTTGAAAAGCTGAAGCGGCGGCGGCGCGCGTCCCACTCGCCCACGCCGATTTGGGAGTCGTCCAGCGCCACTTGCCAGCGCGCCTCGTTGGCGGTCAATTCGCCCAGCAAGGCGGTGACCATCAAGGGCATGACCGACAAAGTGCCGACATAGCCCCAAAGCATGACCTCGCGCGTGTGCGCGTCGGTAACCGAGAACGGCCCCATGCCGTGCAAGGTGCCCCAGGTGGCCCCGGCCGACATGCCCGCCACGCATGCCATGGCTGCGAAGACACCGCCGCGTGCTGCCAACCAACCCAACATCAAATGGGGCAAAAAAAGCAGGGGAGTGAGGTGGCTGCCGTCAGCTTGCGGGGAGTTGGTAAAAGGCCAGCAGCCCGCGAGCAGCGCAGCCGAAAACAGCAGCAAGTTCTCCAACTGGCGCCGGTTGACACTCGGTCGGCTCGATGAGGCGACCGGAACCCAGCGCATGGTGAGCACCGGGATGCCGACGATCAACGCGCCCATGGCATCGGCCAACCAGCGGTACAGCCACGTGTTTGTCACTTCCGCGCTACCTGCCACCGACAAGCCTGCATCCACCAAACCGGACAGGCGACCCAGGCCGCCAACTGTGTTCATAAGGTACAGCGCCAGCGTGGTCGCGGTGGACGTGACCAACGACGACACGGCGACGCCGAACAGCAGATAAAGCTGAAGGTCTTGACGGCGATCCAGCGCGGTGTGCAAGCCGCGACGGCGCAGCAAGCTCGCCGCCCACATCGGCCCTGCGCTGCTGGCACATGCACAAACCAAAGCGCTTACGACGGAGCAGCCGTTGCTGAGTGAGAGCACAAAGGCACCGGCCCAAACGCTGGGCCAGAGAAACATACCCCATCGAATCAAGCTGGCCAAAGCCACGCCTGAAGCC
Source organism: Burkholderiales bacterium (assembly GCA_031427655.1). Lineage (GTDB taxonomy): Bacteria > Pseudomonadota > Gammaproteobacteria > Burkholderiales > Burkholderiaceae_C > JANYJJ01. The sequence goes on along the minus strand of JANPNT010000031.1, from coordinate 199 downwards.
AGCAGCGAAGTCAGCAAGGTCGCGGCAAATAGAGTTGTCAACGTCAGGCTGGCCAGGGTTTCTTGGGCTGGCACCCGCAAGCCGAGCTGGCCCGCCAAAATATAGGCCAACAGCATCCAAGCATTCAAAACAAACCGTTTGGACAATGGCACGGGCAATGCTGCGGAAAACATCGAGTGAAGAGCCGAAAAAAATAAAC
>JANPNT010000030.1:0-1740 GCA_031427655.1 Burkholderiales bacterium | reverse complement strand
ACCACATGGATATGGAATCTATTGAAGCCTTAAATACCGCGCTAGATAAATACAAAGGAACGCTATTTTTTGTAAGCCACGACCGCGAATTTGTGAGCTACTCAACAGGAGTCAACCATCAGCCATCGGTTGCACTGTTGGTGGGCTGTGTCGGCTGACAGTTGGGTCGTCACTGCTCGCCAGCGGTTCACGCGTTCAGCGACTCTCCAAGGACGCTGTCCGCAGCCGATACGTTTTCGAAATCATCTGCTTCGCAACCATCGTTTGAGCCATGAACACCCGAATGCACGCCGTCTTCGCCTTGTCCTCCGTACCGCTGTTTCTCGGCGCGCTGCTCAGCGACTGGGCCTACTCCAGTAGCCAACAAACACAGTGGGTCAACTTTGCCGCGTGGCTGGTGGCAGGAGGCCTGCTGATCGCGGGCCTCGCGCTGCTGTGGGGTGCGGTAGATCTGCTGCGTTCTTCCGCCACGCGCCATCGCCGCAGCATGATTTATCTGAGCTTGTTGCTCGCAACCTTCGTCGTCGGCTTCATCAATGCCTTGGTGCACGCGAAAGACGGATGGGCAGCGATGCCGACGGGACTGGTCCTGTCAGTTGTGGTGGTGGTGCTCGCCGCAACGGCCAGCATGGTTGGGCTTGCAAGCCCGTTGCGGAGGACCGCATGACAAGCTGGGGCCAGCGCATCGGAGCAGCCTTCGCCACAGGCGCGATGCTTGGCACCACAGTGAACTTTGCGGTCGCGGCCACGGAGGCGAGTGGTGTCCAACTCGGCAGCCCGAACCTGCCGCCGCCGCAGCGCGGTCTGTTGCCCAGCATGCGCATCGCAGAACCCGCAGGCTGGGGCGACCGCCTTCCAGCCGTGCCGCTGGGCTGGAAGATCAAGGCCATCGCTACCGATCTGAAAGTGCCGCGCCAGACCCTGGTGCTGCCGAATGGCGACATCCTGGTGGCAGAGGGCAAGGGCGGTGGCGCCCCCGTTCTCAGACCCAAGGACTACATCGCCGGCATCATCAAGTCCAAGGGCACCACATCCGTCAAAGGCGGCAATCAACTGACGTTGTTGCGCGATGCCGATGGAGACGGCACCTACGAAGGACGGTGGGTCTATGCGAAGAACCTCAATGCACCTTACGGCTTGGCCTTGGTGGGAAACCGGCTGTATGTTGCCAATCAGGACGCGCTGGTGCGGTTTGACTACGTGGTCGGGCAGACACAGGCCACCGCGGCTGCGGTGATGGTGACCAAGTTGCCTTCAGCGATCAACCACCACTGGACGAAGGCGCTCGCCGCTGATGCCGATGGCCGCTACCTTTACGTCGGCATCGGCTCCAACAGCAACATCGGCGAGCGCGGGCTGGCGCTGGAGGAGAACCGCGCAGTCGTCTGGCAGATCGACGCCAGCACTGGTGCCACGCGGGAGTTCGCAACCGGCCTGCGCAATCCCACGGCACTTGCTTTCGAGCCTACAAGTCGGCAGCTCTGGGCTGTGGTGAATGAGCGCGACGAACTGGGCCCCGACCTCGTCCCGGACTACCTCACCTCGGTGCGAGACGGTGCGTTTTATGGCTGGCCTTACGCCTATTGGGGCCCCAACGTCGACCGCCGTGTGCAGCCGCAGAACGAGAGACTGGTTCAGGCCTCGGTACGCCCGGACTTCGCCCTGCAGTCACATTCGGCGCCTTTGGGACTGTCCTTCGTACAGCGTGGGTTCGCGGCCCCGTTTGCCGAAGGCGTTTTC
>JANPNT010000029.1:0-4239 GCA_031427655.1 Burkholderiales bacterium | reverse complement strand
CCAACAACACACACTCAAAGCCACGGTCGTTCGCTTCGCGCAGGGTGGTGTGCACACACACGTCGGTGGTGATGCCCGTCAGCATCAAGTTGGTGATGCCGCGCGTGCGCAAAATCAGTTCCAAATCGGTGGCGTAAAACGAACCCTTGCCGGGTTTGTCGATGATGGTTTCGCCCGAAAGCGGGGCCAGTTCAGGAATGATGTTCCAGCCCAGCTCACCACGCACCAAGATGCGCCCGCACGGCCCGGCGTCGCCAATGCCCACGCCGTTGTTTCCCGACTGCTGCGAGCGCCAGCGCTTGTTGGCAGGCAGGTCAGACAAATCGGCGCGATGCCCTTCGCGGGTGTGGATGATGGGGAATGCCAGCTCGCGCAGGCGCGCTATCAAGGCCGCAATCGGGGCAATCGGTGCGCGCGTCATGCTGATGTCGTAGCCCATGCTGTCGACATAGCCGCCGACACCGCAAAAGTCGGTTTGCATGTCGATGACGATGAGGGCGGTGTTGGCTGCGCTCAAGTCACCATTGAATGGCCACGCGTAGGGGTTGGCGTTGATGTGCATGGCGCTGAAGTTCAACAGTTCGTACTCATGGCGCGTAGCTGCGGGTGGGCACATCAAACCCACAAGACGTGCCGTCGGTGTGCACCACCTCGCTCTCCCAGGGCAGCGCAAACGTGCCGTTCACCATGTCGTGCATGAAGGTGTACGGGCAGTCCATGGCACCGCCCTTCACTGCCGTGTAGCCGCGGTGCCAAAGTTGGTAGGGGTTGTTCTCCACACCCCAATGGATGCGTGCTTCGCGGACCAAATCGGGGCGCACTTCGCAGGTGATGATTTCATCGACCCGGCCACCGCCTTCCACCATCACGGTGCCGTCGAAGTTGCACACCATGCCTTCGCCCATGGAATCAAACGTGCCGTCGCTGCCGCACAAACAAACACTGGCGGTGACCATCAAATTCTGGAAGGCATTCGCCTGGTTGGTGATCTTCCAGGCGTGGCGTATGGGCGCGGTATAGCCCGCTGTGCGCAGCATGATTTCTGCACCTTTGTAGGCGCACTCGCGGGCCATTTCGGGGAACATGCCGTCGTGGCAAATGATGAGGGCCAGCCTGCAGCCTTTGGGGCCGGTGATGACTGGGATGCCGAGGTTGCCGGGCTCCCACGCCTCTACTGGCACCCACGGATGCAGCTTGCGGTAATACAGCACCTGTTCGCCGTGGTCGTTGATGACGATGCCACTGTTGTAGGGGTTGCCGTGGGGGTTGAACTCCATGATCGAGAAGCAGCCCCACAACTGATGCTCGGCGCACACGGCCTTGAATGACGCCACCTCGGGGCCGTCGAGTGAGCACATCAGCTCAGGCGCAATGCTCATCGACAAACCGTGCAGCGAGTACTCTGGGAACACCACCAAATCAATGCCGGGGTTGTTGCGTTTGGCCTTGCCCACCATCGCCACAATGCGCTCGGCCTGCGCCTTCAGTTGCGCCGGGGTTTCGACCACCGGGAGTTGCAATTGCACCAAGCCGATGACCACGCCGTGGGGCGATTTGTTGAGTCCTGAAAGTCCGCTCATCGTGTTTCCTTTTTGCTTCGTTTATCTGTTTAACGACAACTCGCCGGGGCTGCCTTGTGCCACGCGGCCGGGCCTGCAGGTGATGACCAAAATCACCAGCGTCAGCACATAAGGCAGGGCCCCGAACAAGTAGTAGCCCTGGCTGATGCCGATGGATTGCAAGGCCGGGCCAATGGCCCCCGCACCACCGAACAGCAGCGCCGCGCCCAAACATCGCAAGGGGCTCCAGCGCGCGAAAATCACCAGCGCCACTGCGATCAAACCCTGGCCGCTGCTGATGCCCTCATTCCAACTGCCGGGGTAAAACAAACTGAGCGACGCGCCGCCCAAACCGGCGATGGCACCACCGGCTGCGGTGGCTGCAATGCGTATGCCCGCCGTGGAGTAGCCCAAAGCTTTGGTGGCGGGCGCGGAGTCACCGGCCAAGCGCACCAACAAGCCCCAGCGCGTGCGCGCAAAGCCCCATTGCATGAGCACCGCCAAGGCCACGCCCATCGGCAGCAAAGGGTTGATTTGTAAAGCGGCTTGCAGCACGGAAGAGTCGCTCCAAGCGCCCAGCGCAATGGGGGGCAATTGCGTGGCTTGCGGTTGGATCAGCGGCTTGCCCAAGTAAAAAGCCAAGCCGGTGCCGAGCAGCATCAAGGCAATGCCGGTGGCCACGTCGTTGACGCGCGGCAAGCTGCACAGCAGGCCGTGCAGCAAGCCCAGCAAGGCACCAGCGCTGGCAGCGGCCAGCACGCCCAACCAGGGTGAACCGGTGAGGTAAGAGCCACCAAAACCCGCCACGGCAGACAGCACCAACACGCCTTCCAAACCGAGGTTGATGCGGCCTGCTTTTTCAGTGAGGCACTCGCCCAAACTGACAAACAAAAACGGTACGCCCACACGCAGTGCGCCGCCGACGATGGCGGCCAAGAAGGGAAGAATCACTTCGGCTGTCATGCAGGTTCCGACATATTGAGTCGCGCATCGCCGCGCCGTGCAGAGCGCCAAAACCGCGCACCGGGTCTTGACCCAGAGGCTCGCCAGTCGGCACCGCGCAGCGCCTCGCTGGCCAAAATCAACACAAAGGCCATGCCTTGCAGCACTTGAACTGAAGCGTCGGGCAAGCCCAAGCGGCGCTGCAACAAACTGCCCGCTGCGCCAAAGCCGCCAAACAAAATGGCCACCGCAATGATGGCCACCGGGTTGTGCCGCGCAATGAAGGACACCAAGATGCCCGCGTAGCCGTAGCCCGCAATCAACGACGCATTGGCATTGGTGTGAACCGCCGCCACTTCTATGGCACCGGCCAGGCCCGCACTGCCTCCGCCCAGCGCGCAGGCCAACAAAATCAACGACGTGGCGGGCAAGCCCACCAACTGCGCCGCGCGCAAATTGCCGCCCACCACACGCACCGCAAAACCGCGTGCCGACCACGTAAGCCAAATGCCTGACAACAGGCACGCGACCACGCCCACCGCCAAGCCCCAATGCACGTCTGAACCCGCGATGCCGCCAATGCGCAAGCCTTCGTCGAGCGCGCGGGTGGAGGGCTTGTTCAGCGTGCTCGGGTCGCGCATCGGGCCTTCGACCAACTGTTTGAAAACCGCGGTGGCCACGTAGGCCAGCAACAAGCTGCTGATGGTTTCGTTCACACCGCGAAATTGGCGCAGCGCCCCGGCCAGGACGATCCATGCGGCCCCGGCGGCAAAGCCCGCGATGCACAGAACCGCGGTGCCCATCATGTTGTGCGGCACGCTGACCAAATAGGGAACTGCCGCCGCTGCCAGGCCGCCCAACACCAGCGCGCCCTCGCCGCCGATGATGACCAAACCAGCCTGCGCGGGCAGCGCCACGCAAAGCGCAGTCAACATCAAGGGCGCGGCGCGGGTGAGCGTGTTTTGCCAGGAATACCAGTCGCCGAAAGCGCCCTTGAAAAGCAGCGTCCACATCTCGATGGGGCTGACACCGCCCAGCCAGACGAACACACCGAACAGCAACAGCGCGGCACCCAAAGCGCCGATGGGGAGCAGCGCGTCAGCGAAGGCTTTGGCTCGGGCTTGGTACACGACGGCGCGCTGCTGTGATGTTCCGCAGCGCGATCAGACTGAACCGACCACACCTTCCACCAAGTAGTTCATCTTTTCCAACTCGATGTCGGTTTGCTTCAGGGCCTTGCCCGCAGGGATAACGACCGCGCCTTTGTTGTCTTTCAAGCCGCCTTGAAAAATGTCCAAGGTGCCGGCAATCATCTTGGCTTTGGTCTCATCGGCGTTCTTCTTCGCGGCGGGCGTCACCATGGCACCGTAAGGCGACATCTTCACGAAGCCTTCTTTCAAACCGCCGCGTATGAAGTTGGGGTGCGGCTTGCTGGCGCGCTGCGCGTCGATGATGGTTTTGTAGGCGCTGGACCAGTTCCATTCGGCACCGGTCAGGTAGGCGTTCGGGGCCAACTTGGCCTGGCTCACGTGGTAGCCGCAAACCATCTTGCCGCGCTTGGCCGCAGTCTCAACCACCACCTTGGGGCCGTCCACGTGCATGGTGATCACGTCAACGCCTTGGTCACACAAACTGTTGGTGGCTTCAGCTTCTTTCACAGGCATCGACCACTCACCGGTGAAGATCACGGTGCAGGTAATTTTCGGGTCGACCGACTTTGCACCCATGGTGAACGCAT
>JANPNT010000028.1:0-4134 GCA_031427655.1 Burkholderiales bacterium | reverse complement strand
GGCTTTTTGTCCCAACGCTACGGCTATGGGCCTGTAAACCCGGCAAAAAACTGTCTTCGCTGGGGCCGCCTTTCGCATCGACGCCTTCTGCCGCCCAAATTTCCAGCCCCGCTGCAAAAGCGGATCTGCCTCAAAGCGTCGAGCGGTGTGCCTGCAAGCACAGCAGGCCTTCAAAAATCAGTGTGTCCACCGTCTCGAACGGCAAGTCGGTGATGGGCGCAAGCTTCACCGCCGCGCCGCCCGTCATGAGCAACATCGGCGCTCGGCCGCTGCGCTGCGACAGCTTGCGGTGAATTCGCTCCACCGCGCCTGCAATGGCGTGCGCGCCGCCACTCATCAGGGCGTCGCTGGTGTTGGTGGGGAAGTCGAGCACCTCGCCGGTGGGCACTTTCAAGCCGGCGGTGCCCATTTCCAGCGCGCGCAGCATCAGGCCGAAACCGGGCAGGATCAGTCCGCCCAAGAAGCGGCCGTTGGCGTCGAGCGAATCGACCGTCACGGCCGTGCCCACCATCACCACCAACACCGGCGGCGCTTCGGCTGCGTCGCTCACCGAGGCCAGTGCGCGGTGCCTCGCGCCCACCAGCGCGGCCCAACGGTCAGCCCCCAAACGGCTGGGGTGGTCGTAGCCGTTGGTGACGCCGGCGGCCTGCGCGCTGGAAATGACCCAGCGCATTTCCACGTCCCAAAGCTCGCCAAGCTGTTCGACCACACGGCGCTTGACCGCCTCGCCCGCCACCACGCAGCCCAAGGCGCTCAGTGGCGCAGGCAGGTGCTTCCAGTCGGTTTCGGCCAAATCGTCGATGGTTTCTAGAAACACCGCACCTGAAGCCAGCAGCGCCGCATCGGGCCGGGCCGAGTCATAGTGGCCCCACTTCAAACGGGTGTTACCGATGTCAATGGCGAGGAAGGTCATGGCGCGCTGGAAACGAAAAATGCAAACGAAAAATCCAAGCTAAAACTCAGAACTTAGGGGAATCCGGCTCAGACTCACCGGACAGCAACTGTCGCACGCGGTGCAGGGTCTCCTGAGTCGCCAACGCGCGCTGCGGTTTGGAAATGCGCATGGCCACTTCGTCCAGCAGGGCGAGCAACTCGTCACGTGTGCGCACGCGGCGCAGTCGCAGCAGCGTGAGTGAGCCAGCCAGGCGAGCCTGCGACCGCACCGCACTCAGCAAAATGCCACGCGCCTCTTCCAGTGCAGGATCAGCTAGGGAAGCATCAAATTTCACGGCCTGGGCGTGCGGAAATTCAGTGTCATGACCGCTCGGTTGAATGCCCGCGGGGTGATCGGTGTCCTTGGCGTCGGCGAAGTGCGGTTCTGTCCAGATGTCGGGCTGCTCACTGTCGATGGGCGAGGTAGGAGTGAATCGAGTCACCGGCACCGTAGGCTGGGTGATGACGATCAAGCCTTGCGCAAGCAAGTCGTCCACGCAGCTTTGCGGTGCACCAGCGTGCTGCGCCATGGTCTGCACTTCGAGCAAGCTGCGTTTGCCGTCGACCAGCAGCAGCACCGTGCGGTGTCGTTGACTCAAACGCCGCGTCCGCCGACTCAACTCGGCCAGCCCATCTGGAGTTTTCACGGGAATGGACATCAGCGTCACGGAGATCCTCAAACGCACAGATCATTGGCTTGGGCGCGAACTGCACCAGCCCAGGCTGGGCAATTGATTTTGCCGCCAAATGAAGTGCGCCGCTCGGCCGGTGCGCGGCTCAACCGATACACTGTGATTGACGTATACGTCAATTGCACAGGCCGCAGCGCGAGCAGCATCATCGACGTCAGCGCGACCCTTGGAGACAACATGGCCAAAACCAGCACCAGCGCACCCGAATTTGCAATTGCCGACTTTCAGTACGCTGCCGCATCCGGCCTGTTCGGTGCCCCGCGCGTGAAGCGCCGCAAGACCTTCAGCATGGCCAATGTCGACCCCGCCGCCAAACCCTTTTCCAGCGGTGACAAAGTAGCCGACAAAGCTGCCACGGACGACCTGGCTCTCGAGCTGGATGCCTTGCAAGACCTTTTTTATGCCGACCGCCGCTTCAAGTTGTTGGTGGTGCTGCAAGGCACCGACACCAGCGGAAAGGACGGCACCCTGCGCGGCGTGTTTGGTCGCATGAGCGCCCTGGGCGTTCACACCATCGGCTGGAAAGCGCCTTCTGAGGCCGAACGTTCGCACGACTTTTTGTGGCGTATTCACGCCAGCGTGCCGTCTGCCGGTGAAGTGATGGTGTTCAACCGCAGCCACTACGAAGACGTGCTGGAGCCCACCGTCAGTGGCTGGATCACACCCGAGCAAACCCAGCAGCGCTACGCGCACATCAACGACTTTGAACGGATGCTGACCGAGACCGGCACCGTGGTGCTGAAGTTCTTGCTGCACATCTCCAAAGAAGAACAACGCGCGCGTTTGCAAGCCCGTTTGGACGACCCAAGCAAACACTGGAAATTTGCGCTTGGTGACTTGCAAGTGCGAAAGCAGTGGGACGACTACCAAGCCGCCTACAGCGCGGCCGTAGCCGCCACCGGGACGCCGTGGGCGCCGTGGACCATCGTGCCGGCCGACTCCAAAACGCACCGCAATTTAATGATTGCCAAAGTGCTGAAACAGAAGTTTGAAAGTTTGAAGCTTCGCTTTCCGCCACGCGTGCCGGGGCTGGAAAAAATCACGGTGGTGTGATCACCTTCCTTCGACGCGCTGAACACAAAATTCTGGAGACCCCATGACCGATCTGTCCGCTGAATTCAAAGCCCTGGCGGCTTACCGCCCCCAACACAAAGTGCGTTTCGTCACCGCCGCCAGCTTGTTTGACGGCCACGACGCTGCCATCAACATCATGCGGCGCATTTTGCAAAGCATGGGTGCCGAGGTGGTTCACTTGGGGCACAACCGCTCGGTTGATGAGGTCGTCACCGCTGCGTTGCAAGAAGATGTTCAAGGCATCGCCATCAGCAGCTACCAGGGCGGCCATGTGGAGTACTTCAAGTACATGGTCGACTTGTTGAAGGCGCGCGGTGGCTCGCACATTCAAGTGTTCGGCGGCGGCGGCGGAGTGATCGTCGCACCCGAGATTGCCGAGCTGCAAGCCTACGGCGTGACGCGCATTTACAGCCCCGAAGATGGCCAGCGCATGGGCTTGGCAGGGATGATCGGCGAAATGGTGATGCGCTGCGACCACGACCTGACGGTGCATGCGCCCGAGGTTTTGACAGCAGTGCAAGGTCAAACTGAGGCCAACTGGCGTGCCTTGGCGCAGCTCATTACGGCGTTGGAAAACGCGCAAGTCAGCGAGGCGCTGAAAGCGTCGCTGCATGCCGAGGCTGCCAAAGCCACAACGCCCGTGCTCGGCATCACTGGCACCGGTGGCGCGGGCAAGTCCAGCCTCACCGACGAGTTGATCCGGCGCCTGCGGTTGGACCAAGGCGACAACTTGCGTATCGCCGTCATCAGCATCGATCCGAGTCGTCGCAAAAGTGGCGGCGCGTTGTTGGGCGACCGAATCCGCATGAACGCCATTGCGCCGTGGGGCACCGAGCAACGCGTGTTCATGCGCTCCTTGGCCACGCGCGACTTCGGCTCAGAAATCAGCCAAGCGCTGCCCGATGTGCTGGCCGCGTGTCGCTGCGCTGGCTTCGACCTCATCATTGTGGAGACTTCGGGCATAGGCCAAGGCGACGCCGCCATCGTGCCCTTGGTCGATGTGCCGATGTATGTGATGACGCCCGAATTCGGCGCGGCCAGCCAGCTCGAAAAAATCGACATGCTCGACTTTGCCGAGTTTGTGGCCATCAATAAATTTGACCGCAAAGGCTCGGCCGATGCCCTGCGCGATGTGGCCAAACAAGTGCAGCGCAACAAAGAAGCCTGGGGCAGCAAGCTTGAGGCCATGCCGGTGTTTGGCACCATGGCCAGCCGCTTCAACGACGACGGCGTCACCGCTTTGTACCAAGCCTTGCTGCCGCGTTTGGCCGCGTTGGGCATGAAAACGCAGCCCGGTGTATTGCCGCAAGCGGTTACGCGCCACAGCACCCATCAAGTGCCCATCGTGCCCGGCGCTCGCGCGCGTTACTTGGCTGAAATTTCCGACACCGTGCGTGCCTACAAACGGCAAGCTATTGCTCAAGCCCGCTTGGCC
>JANPNT010000027.1:0-6820 GCA_031427655.1 Burkholderiales bacterium | reverse complement strand
AGCGTCAACTAATACGGCTGTGCGTTTCGCTTCTTCTACCGCACCGTGCTGGCGCTGGACGGCCAGACCTTCCAGATCCCGCTGGCACCGGCCCCTCAGGCGCTGCCCGAGGTGCTCGCCCGCACTGAGCTCGCCGCCCTGTTCGACGCCGCCTGCAGCACCAAAGCGCGCAGCTTCTTGCAACTGGCCTACGGCACCGGGCTGCGGCGTGGGTTACGGATTTGAGAGCTGTGCGCCCTGCGCGTGGAACACCTGGACAGTCACGCCGACCGCATGTGCATCCACGTCGTCCAAGGCAAGGGTGCCAAGGATCGCTTCGTGCCGCTCAGTCCCGACACCTTGGCCGTGGCGCGCGCCTGGTGGCAAGTGGCGCGTCCGCGCAGCTGTTTGTTCAGCTCGCTGCGCGACGCCGATCAGCCGCTGGACAGGCATGGCCCAGCGCTGGTACCGCCGCGCCTGCGCCCAAGCGGGCATCACCAAGCACGGCGGCATCCATACCTTGCGTCACTGCTAAGCCACCCATTTGCTGGAGGCTGGGGTGGGCCTGCACAGCCTGCAACAGTGGCTGGGCCACGGTCATATCGCCACGACCATGCGCTACCTGCATCTGGCCCGCCCCGACGCGCCTGACGCGGCCCGCCGCCAGCCACGGGTACATTAGGGTCAGGTCTTGATTATTTAATCCTTGTGGCGCACTCTCCTCGTCTGTCGTGCGGTCTCCCTCACCCTGCAAGCTTGCCAACGTCACATCGCGCCGTCGTTGCCGTCTGAGTCTCGATCCGAGGTGCCGACCTTGGCAGGCACATCTTTGCTGCGCAGAAAAAACCTATTTGCCAAATCAACCTATTAGGTTATAAATCGGCATGGCGAAGCCCACCCCACACTGCAAGTTGTCAGTCGTGAAAACCTTGGTCGCGAGTGGTCAGGTTCGGGCCACAGCCACCGCATTCCAGGGCGCGCTGTCGCTGGGCGTTACTGATCTGGCTGGCATCTGCTCGGTAGTGCTGGCGCTGGAAAGGGCAGATTTTTTCAAGAGTATGACCACTCACGCAGACCACCGAATTTGGCAGGACGTGTATCACGGCTAGATTTTGCAAGGCGACGGTGTCTATGTGAAGCTGACCGTTCTCGATGACGTGCTGATTGTTTCCTTCAAGGAGCTATGACCATGAAATGCCCAAGTTGCGGCGCAGCGGAACTGATACACGACACGCGTGATTTGCCCTACACCTACAAAAGCGAGTTGACCTCGATCCCTGGAGTGACTGGTGATTTTTGCCCGGCGTGCGGAGAAGTGGTGCTTGACCGGGAGCACGGCGACCGGTACGCAGAGCACCTCGGGCAGTTCCAGCGGCAAGTGAATGCGGCGTATGTCGATCCGAGTTACATCGTGCGGGTTCGCCGCAAGCTGGACCTCGACCAACGTGAAGCGGCTGAAATTTTCGGGGGCGGCGTGAACGCGTTTTCTCGCTACGAGAACGGCAAGACCAAGCCTTCGCTGGCGTTGGTGAAACTGCTGAAGGTGTTGGATCGACACCCGGAACTGCTCAGCGAAATCAAGACGGCTTGAGCTTTTTCGGCGCGCTACGAGATCACAGAAGCGCAGGGCTTAAAACTGCATGCGCTCGCCGCTGAAGCTTGGTGCTATCGCGCCGCCGCCGCCCCCAAAAACAACGCCGGGTCCACCATCGCCCGGTTCAAGCTGACCGACCAATGCAAGTGCGGCCCGGTAACTCGGCCGGTGGCACCCACCGCGCCCAAGGTTTGACCGGCGGCCAACTCATCACCCACGCGAACGCTGATGTCGCTGAGGTGGCAGTACATGGTGAGCAGGCCTGCGCCGTGGTCTAGCCAGACGGTTTTGCCGTTGAAGAAGTAGTCGCCCGCGTCGATGACACGGCCTGCTGCGGGGGCGGTGATGGGCGTGCCTGCGGCGGCGGCGATGTCCATGCCGCTGTGCGGGTTGCGTGACTGGCCGTTAAAGACGCGGCGCAAACCGAAGGAGCTGCTTTGCGGGCCGGGCACGGGCGCGCGCATTCGCAGCACGGCAGGCGGTGTGTCGCTGACGGTGGCGATGACTTCGGCTTGGTGCGTGCGCTCGCCCTCGTAACGTGCCAAATCGGCGGGCGACAAATCGACTTTGCCAGGCGCCACCTTCAAGCGCTGCTCGGCGTACTTCATGGGTTTGACGGTGTAGGTCAAGTCGCTGGTTGAGCCCTTCAGCGTCAGCGTTTTAGGGCCGGGTGTGGCGCTGAGCGGGATGCCCACCAGCGCCGTCCAACGTGTGCTGTCACCGACCACCAACACGGGCACATCGCCTGCGCGCGCCACAGGGCGAACGGAAGCCGCACCCAGGTCCACCCACGCCACCCCGCCTGGCACAGCGCGTTCTTCGGGGAGGTCTTGGGCTTGAATGGGCAAGCACGACAACAGGCTTGTCAACAATGCAGCAAATATTTGTTTCATCGGGTTCTCAGGCCAAACGCAAGTTGTGGATTCCATCGCAGTACAAATTCGAGCCGCATCGGCTGCGCGCATCAGCTCGATTCAATTTTTCGCGCGCAACGTGGCTGCCTGAAATCCGGTTGCGGCTGCCACAGTTTGCCTCGCCACACGCGTGGGCTCCACCGACCCTTGCGCGGCCGCTTGCTGGTTACCTGCCGCGCCCCCGCTGAAAGCGCGGAACAATCAAGGCTTCTCAAACCGCAAATCAATGAGCAACGAACTGCCTCGCACTTTCAAAATCGTCACCGTCTGGTTGCTGCTGGGCGTGGCGGTTTTTTTGACCATGCAGTGGTGGATGCGTCAGCAGCAGCAAACGCGCTTTCAGCTTCAAGGCAGCGGCGTGATTGAGATAAGGCGCGGCCCCGACGGCCACTACCACTGGCCCGGCAGCATCAACGGCCGCGAGTTGGAGTTTTTGGTCGACACCGGCGCCACCGGCACCGCCATCTCGGCGCAGTTGGCGCGCGAGCTGAATTTGCCCACGCTGGGCCAAGTGCAGTCCACCACGGCGGGCGGCCTGGTGACGGGTCGCGTGGTCAGCGTGAACTTGGCGCTGCAAGGCGGCGTGCAGGCAGCGCAACTTCGCGTGGTGGCGCTGGAAGGCTTGAACAGCCGCCGCACCGAACAGCCGCTGCTCGGCATGGACGTGCTGGGCAAGCTGCGCTGGCAACAACGCGACGGCGTGCTGCGCATTGAGTTGAACAACCCGTCGAGTCCGTCTGCGCTGTGAATCGCCAGTCCTTTTTGTAATCCCCATGTTGCTAAGCTGTGCCCATGAAAAATTCAAAAACCTGGTTCAAACACTGTGCAAGCGCAGCGCTGATGAGCCTTGGCGTGAGCGCTGGTTTTGCGCAACCCGCAGCACCCGACCGTCCTTGCCCGCCCATTCCACAGCAGCTTGCCGCCGAGCAAATTCAGTCCGGCATGCAAGACGCACGCGACCACGGCTTTTTGTGGCGCATCCGCAAAGGCGACCACAGCTCATATCTGTACGGCACGGTGCACGTGGCGCGATTGGCCAACATGTTCCCCGGCCCGAGCGTGGTGCAAGCCGTGCGCGACAGCGACACCGTGGCGCTGGAGCTGGACATGCTCGACCCCGACATCCAAGCCCGCCTGCGCGCAGGCATGACACAAGCCCAACCCACGGCGCTGCCCGTTCCCTTGGCCCAGCGTTTGGCCAAGCGCGTTGAGTTCGAGTGCCTGCCCGTCAACGCGCTGGACAGCTTCAGCCCCGAGATGCAGGTCACCGCCCTGAGTGCGTTGACAGGTCGGCGCGACGGCATTGACCCGGCCTACGGCATCGACAATTTTTTGGCCGGGCTCGCACGCGGCGGCAGCAAGCGGGTGGTGTCCCTGGAAACACCCGAGTTGCAATTGAAGTTGCTCAAAATGCCCACGCCCGAGGCCACCATTGAGTTTGTGGACGCGGCCGTGACCGAGCTGGAATCGGGCCGGACCTTGCAAACTTTGCAACGCCTTTTCAAGGTGTGGGTCAACGGGGATGACGCCGATTTGGCGCGCTACGACAAATGGTGCGAATGCACACCGCCTGAGTCTGAGCGCTTGTTGATGAAGCGCATGCTCGACGACCGCAACCCCGGCTTGGCCGACGGCATCAGTGCGCTGCACGAAGCCGGTCAGCGTGTGTTTGCGGCGGTGGGCAGCTTGCACATGATTGGCCCAGTGGGTTTGCCTGCGCTGATGGCGCAGCGCGGCTACACGGTCGAGCGTGTGGCTTATTGAGGTCTGAGTGGTAAGTTTCAAAACGCAGGCCAGCGCGCACAATCAATTCACAAAACCCTCAGGAGACTTTCATGTCCGACGCCTTTAACTTCACCAAGCTCGTTCCTGGCTTTGATTTTTTGCAAGGGCTGGCGAAAACCGCGGGTGCCGCGCTGCCAGGTATGTCCGGCATCCCCGGCATGGGTCAGTGGATCGCACCCACGCTGAACCCCGAAGAAATTGAAAAACGCATCAGCGAATTGCGCACCGTGCAGTTTTGGCTGGAGCAAAACGCACGCATGTTGGGAGCCACCATCCAGGCGCTGGAAGTGCAGCGCATGACCCTGTCCACCCTCAAAGGAATGAACGTGCAAATGGGTGAATTGCGTGAGTCTTTGACCGCAGCAGTGCCGGTCTTCACAGGCACTGCGACGGCAAAAAATGAAGCCACCGAAACCGTTGCCGCTGAAGTGGCTCCGCCAGCCGGTGATGTGAAGCCACCTCCAGGTGTCGACCCGATGCAGTGGTGGAGCGCGCTCACCCAACAATTTACCGAGCTGGCCACCAAAGCCGTGAAAGACAACACCGCCGAAGCCGCCAAGCGCATGGTGGGCGGTGTGGCCGGGGCCATGGTCAAGCAGGGCATGAATGTGGCCGAGCAAACCATGAAGGCCGCAGCAGGCATGCCTGCGCGTGCGGTGCGCACAGCGACCCAACGCGTTGCCGAAGCCAGCGCGCCAAGCAAGACCACGGCGCGCAAAACAGCATCTGCAAAAACCGGTGCGCGCAAGCGCTGAAGCCTTTCGTTGTTGTCATGAAACTCTTCCTTCACGCTCACGCCACCCATCCCGATTGGCACTTCGCCTTGGCCTTGGCAGCGGCGCAAATCGAAGCGCAGCGCCAACTGCCCGACCATGTTCACGAACCCACGCTGGGTTGGGTCTATCTCACCGACCACTACGCGGCGCACGCCGAAGCCTTGCTGGCCGCGTTGCAAGCGCGCTGGCCCGGTGTGGCTTGGGTTGGCGCGGTGGGCGTGGGCATCGCGGGCAACGGCGTGGAGTACTTCAATGAACCCGCGCTCAGCTTGATGCTCAGCGACTTGCCGGTCGATCAATTCAAAGTTTTTTCAGGTGCGGCACCGCTCGGTAACTTCAAAGCCGCCAGCGCGCAAGTGCATGCCGATCCGCAGACCGTAGATCTCGGCGAACTGGTGCAAGAGATGAGTCAGCGCACGCGCAGCGGCTACTTGTTTGGCGGCTTGGCGTCCAGCCGCACGCGCAGCTTGCACATTGCCAACGGCGTGTTCCAGGGCGGCTTGTCGGGCATCGCGTTTGCTGAAGACGAGGGCATGTTGTCGCGCGTCACGCAGGGCAGTCAGCCGATTGCCAAAGCGCGCACTGTCACCGAAGCCGAACACAACTTGGTGCTCACACTCGACGGCGAACCCGCGCTGGATTGCTTGCTGCGCGACCTGCAAATCGACGACATCCATCACCGCGAGGCCATGCCGCGCCTGCGTGAAACCTTGGTCGGTCTGGTAGACGCGGCCGACGCCGAGTCAAGCCCCACCCGCCCCGGCCAATTCGGCAGCGACACCCGCGTGCGCCACCTCATTGGTCTGGACCCGGCGCGGCGCGGTGTGGCCATTGCCGACCACGCCGAAGTGGGCATGCGCTTGGCATTTTGCAAACGCGACACAGACGCTGCGCGGCGCGATTTGGTGCGCATCTGTTCCGAAATCCGCGAGGCTTTAGAGCCCGAAAATTTGCCTCTGGAAACCGCCTTGGCGTTGCAAGGTTCAGACCTTGAGCGCGCGCCGCATCCGGCACGGCGCATGGCCGGAGCGGTGTACGTGAGCTGTGCCGGACGAGGCGGCCCGCACTTCGGTTCGCCCTCGGCCGAGCTGGCCCTCATTCGCCATGCGCTGGGCGATGTGCCCTTGGTCGGCTTCTTTGCCTCCGGTGAAATTGCACGTCACCATGTGTATGGATATACCGGGGTTTTGACGGTGTTTACTGCGGCTTCGCCAGCGCCAGCGCCATAACGCCACAGCGCCATAGCGCCATAACGTCATAACGTCATAACGTCAGGGCTTGCGAAAAATCACCATGTGCTGCCACGGCAAGCCGCTGGCAGTGCGTTCCCAAGTCAGGCCCACCTCAGCGGCTTCGCGTTTGACCTGAGCCTCGCTCATTTTGTGCAGCGCTTTGATCGGCACAATCGCATCCTCGGCGCGGTATTCCACAAACACCACGCGCCCGCCGGGCTTCATGGCGCGCACCAAACTAAGCATCACTTCGCGCGGAAATTCCAGCTCGTGATAGACGTCCACCATGATGGCCAAGTCGACGTTCGCCGCTGCCAATTTCACATCGCGCACGCTGCCCAGCACCGGTTTGATTTGCGGCAGCTTGGCCTTGCTGGCCAGCGTTTTCAGCATCTCGATCATTTCGGGTTGAACGTCCACGGCAAACACGGCGCCCGAGCTGCCCACGTCAAGGGCCATGCGCCGCGCGATGTAGCCGGTGCCCGCGCCCACATCGGCCACCACCATGCCCGGTTTCAGCGCCAGTTCACGCAGCAGCAA
>JANPNT010000026.1:0-6518 GCA_031427655.1 Burkholderiales bacterium | reverse complement strand
GTACTTGGCTTTGCCGCTGTGCAGAGCGTCAAACATCTCAGCGCGAGATGTGCCCAGGGTTTCGGCGGCCGAGTACAAATACAAACCGTGACCGGCTTCGTCTTGCACCTTGGCCAACAAAATGGCCTTGCGTTTGAGCGTGGGCGCGCGGCTGATCCAGTTGCCTTCGGGCAGCATGCCCACAATTTCAGAGTGCGCATGCTGGCTGATCTGGCGCACCAAAGTTTTGCGGTAATGCTCGGGCATCCAGTCTTTGGCTTCAATGAATTGGCCGTCGTCGATGCGCGCATCGAAACGCTGTTGAAGCTGCATTTCTTCGGCGCTGCGCAAGGTGGGTTTGGCCTCGGCGGGCATGCTGTCCATGGCTTGGGTGTACATCTGCGTTTCCTTTCAAAATAATGATTGCTTGACTCAATTGCGCTTGATTCAGTTGCGCTTGATTCAATTACTTCGGCCGTTGATCGAACACGCGCTTGGCTTTTCCGACCAGGGTGCGCTCTATCGAATCGGGTGACATCACCAGCACGCGGGTGGACACACCGACCAAAGTTTTGATGCGGTGTTGGGCCCACGCCGCAATTTCGCGGCGCTGCTCGTCGCTGGCAGAGGCCGATGCGTTTTGCAGCTCACAGCGCACTTCCACTTCGTCCAACAAGCCGTCACGGCTGACATGAATTTGGTACTGGCCCGACAGGTGCTCGTGCTGCAACACGATCTCTTCAATCTGCGTGGGGAACACATTCACGCCGCGAATGATGAGCATGTCGTCGGTGCGCCCCCACGATCTTGCTCATGCGCTTGAAGGAGCGCGAGGTGGGGGGCAGCAGGCGCGCCAAATCGCGCGTGCGGTAGCGAATCATGGGCAGCGCTTCTTTGCTGAGTGACGTAAAAACCAATTCGCCTTCAGACCCATCGGGCAGCACGGCACCAGTGTCGGGGTCAATGATCTCGGCCAAGAAATGGTCTTCCCAGATCACAAGCCCGTCTTTGCTTTCAATGCACTCGCTGGCCACGCCCGGGCCCATGATTTCAGACAGGCCATAAATGTCGACCGCGTCGATGCCCGAGACACCTTCAATCTCGCGGCGCATGGCCTCGGTCCAGGGTTCGGCGCCGAAGATGCCGATCTCCAAAGACGTCTGCTTGGGGTCGATGCCTTGCCGCGCCAGCTCTTCCAAAATCACCTGCATGTAAGACGGCGTCACCATGATGATGCGCGGCTTGAAATCGCAAATGAGCTGCACCTGTTTTTCGGTTTGCCCGCCCGACATCGGGATCACGGTGCAGCCTAATTTTTCAGCGCCGTAGTGCGCACCCAAGCCGCCGGTGAACAGGCCGTAGCCGTAAGAGATTTGGATGATGTCGCCGCGCCGCCCACCGGCCGCACGAATGGAACGCGCCACCAAATGCGCCCAGGTGTCGATGTCGTTCTGGGTGTAGCCCACCACCGTGGGTTTGCCAGTGGTGCCTGACGACGCATGCAGGCGCACCACTTGCTCGCGTGGCACGGCAAACATGCCGAAGGGGTAGTTGTCGCGCAGATCGCTTTTCACGGTGAAGGGAAACCGCGACAAGTCGGCGAGTTGCTTCAAGTCGTTGGGGTGCACGCCCTTCGCATCAAACGCAGCGCGGTAGTGCGCCACGTTTTCATAGGCATGCGTCAGCGTCTGGCGAAGGCGCTTGAGTTGCAGCGCCTCAATCTCATCGCGGCTGGCGGTTTCTATCGGCTCCCGCCCGTGGGGTGACGGCAAATTCAGGGACGTATTGACTAGGGACATGTGAACCGGCCTTTCATGCGGTGCGAACGGCCCCGAAAAGTGGCGATCAGGTGGTCGTTTTGATTGCGAACGATCACGTCGTAAATGCCCGTGTTGCCTTTCAGCACCACTTCAACCGCCGCGGCAGTGAGCACATCACCTAACAACGCTGAAGACACGAAGTCAGTGCTCAAACCCGATGCCAGCGTCAGCAGGTTGCGCGAGTTGCAGGCGTAGGCAAACGCAGAGTCGGCCAGCGTGGTGATGAGGCCGCCGTGGCACACATCGGCACCGTTCAACATGTCTTCGCGCACCGGCATCGTCAGCGTGGCGCTGCCGGGGCTGATGCGCGTGATGGCCATGCCCAGGGCGATGCTGGCGCGGTCTTTGGCGAACATGACGCCGCGCACGTGCTCGGCCAGTTGTTGGGGAGAGAGGTCGTCGAACATGCGGATAGGCAATGTCAACGGTCGGTAAAAACCGGCGCGCGTTTGGCCTGAAACGCGGTCACGCCTTCTTGGTAATCGTGCGCAAAACCCAAGGCACTTTGCGTGGCGGCTTCCTGCGCCAGCGCGGCATCGAAATCCAGGCTGGCAGCGGCGGCAAACGCATGGCGCGTGGCGACCAAAGCAGCTGTCGGCATGCTGGCCAGCTTGTCCGCCAGCGCTTTGACTTCAGACATCAGCGACTCGGCAGCCACGCATTTCCAAATCATGCCCATGCGTTCGGCGTCTGCGGCGCTCAGCTTGTCGCCCGTCATCGCCAAGCCGAAGGCTCGAGCTCGGCCCACCAAACGCGGCAACAGCCAGGTGCCGCTGGTGTCGGGAATCAAACCGATTTTGCTGAACGCTTGAATGAAGCTGGCGTTGTCGGCTGCCACCACCAGGTCACAGCTAAGTGCGAAGTTAGCCCCCGCTCCTGCGGCAACACCTTTCACAGCAGCTATCAGCGGCACCGGCATGCTGCGCATGCGCGCCAGCAGCGGCGTGTAGTGCAGGTCGATCACCCTGCGCAGGTCGATCAATTCAGGCGGGTTGGTGGGCTGCGCGCTGGACTTCGGGGCCACGGCCGGGTCAGACAAATCTTGGCCCGCACAGAACCCGCGACCCGCGCCTGTGATGACCACGCAGCGCACGTTCGCGTCTGCCGCGCCTCGATTCAGCGCCGCCATCAATTCAACGTGCATCTCACCCGTGAAACTGTTCAAAGCCCCAGGCCGGTTCAACGTGAGCGTGAGCACAGTATCCGAATGCGACAACAACACCAAGGCTTGCGACATGGGGGCACCTGTAGAGGGCAGCGGGTCAGAACAGCGGGTCAGAGCAGCGGGCCAACGCAGCATATTGACCGACCGGTCGGTAGACTATAGGCGCAGCAAGGTTTGAACGCAAGCCGTGCCATGTCAGCGAAGAACTACAAGACTTTGCGGTCTTGTCCGCAGGACGCGGCCAGACGCAGGGCAGACGATGCTGCTTTGCGAGGATCAGTCCATGCAACAAGTTGCAAGCCAAGCCAGTCAGCCTCACAAACCCCACCACCACCCGGGCCATGCCCAGGATCCTGATGATTTCGAGCCCAGCCTTTTGCCGGTAGATCCCGATCAAGGCCCGGTTCCGGCCTCCATTCCCATCGATCCAGAGCACGATCGAATGGTGGATCCGGAGGCCTGAAACCCCAGCATTGAGCGTGTCGTCCTACAAGCCAGCAGCCCCGATGGGTGCAAGCTGAAGTTTCTAAATGCACATACGGAGGCCCGACATGCTGAACAGCATCTTGCACATCAACGGCTCCAAAATCATCGCCAAAGACGGCGAAATCGGCCACGTCAAGGAAGCCTACTTCGACGACGACAACTGGACCATTCGCTACTTGGTGGTGGACACCGGCGCTTGGTTGTCGGGCCGGGAAGTGTTGATATCGCCTTACGCCGTGGTTCAACCGCTGGCACAGCCGCCCGTGCTGCGTTCAACCAGCGGCAAGCAAATTGGTGTGAGCTTGACGCAGCAGCAAGTCATTGACAGCCCCACCACTGAAACGCACTTGCCGGTGTCGCGCCAGCACGAGCGCGAAATGTCGCGCTACTACGCCTTCCCGGCTTACTGGGAGGGTGGTGAACTGTGGGCCATGAGCGCGCTGCCGCTGGTGCCCGCGCCGCTGCCCACCACGGTGGAATCGGAGGCCGAAGCCGCCAAGCGCGCCTCCGAAGTGCCGCTAGAAGACGTTCATTTGCGCAGCAGCGCGAACGTGACTGGCTACGACTTGCAGGCCAGCGACGACAGCATCGGGCATGTGAGTGACTTCATCTTCGACGACGAATCATGGGCCATCCGCTATTTGGTGGTGGACACCCGCAACTGGTTGCCAGGCGGCAAAAAAGTGTTGATCGCCACACAGTGGATCGAGCGCATCGACTGGGCCGACATGACCGTGTTCACCACGCTGACCCGCGCCGAGGTGAAGTCCAGCCCCGCTTACGATGAAAGCGCCATCATCAGCCGCGACTATGAAGAACGCCTGCACGCTTCGTATTCACGGGCCGATTATTGGGATTAGAGCCAGTTGACCGCACTCGCTGGAGCCGGGGCACAAAGAGAAATCGGTTCGAATTGAAGTGTCGAAGTTTTGCACCGGCAATCAACGTCGGCAGAGAGCGCGCAGATTCAATCCGTCGCTTACATTGACATCAGTGCCGAATCGGCGCGTCAATGAAGCGTTGAAGAAACGCAGCTTCCATGAACATCACTTCGTCGGCCGACTTCCATTTTTACCAACCCGCAGATGGCCACGGCCTTGCCCACGACCCCTTCAACGCAATCGTTGGCCCGCGCCCAATTGGCTGGATTTCATCGCTCAGCTCGGCTGGCCAATTGAACTTGGCGCCCTACAGTTTTTTCAACGCCTTCAACTACACCCCGCCCTTGATCGGCTTCGCCAGCATCGGTGCCAAAGACACGCTGCGCAACATTCAAGAGACAGGCGAATTTGTGTGGAACCTGGTCACGCGCCCCTTGGCCGAGGCCATGAACACCACCTGTGCGCACGTGCCTGCGGACGTGAACGAGTTTGAGTTGGCAGGCTTGACCGCCGCGCCTTCGCGCTTGGTCAAAGTGCCGCGCGTCGGCGAAAGCCCCGTCGCGTTTGAATGCAAGTTGACGCAAATCATCCAGTTGCAAGGCGCCAACGGCGCGCTGGTGCCCACTTGGCTGACATTGGGTGAAGTGGTGGCGGTTCACATTGCCAAGCACCTGTTGAAAGACGGCGTCTACGACACCGCCGCCGCGCAACCCGTGTTGCGCGGTGGCGGGGCGGGTGATTACTTTGAGATCACCAACGAGCAGGTGTTTCGGATGAAACGGCCTCGGTAGTTTTTGTGGCGTCTGGCATGTCGATGGCGGCGTTTGTCGCCGAGCGGGAGTGGCCAACTCCGGCGCACGCATCCAGACCAAATCGATCTAACGCGCCTACCGCCTTAAACCTCTGTTCATCGCCGAGTCGATGATGGAGGCTGAAGCCGTAGCTGCGGCGTCGATGACAGATTCGAAGCTAACCTCGGTTGCCACGGAATGAGGGGGTGGCGATTGAGAATCAGGGGGAATCGAAGGCCAGAGTCAAGGGCCACAAAACATCGGGCTACAAAATATCTGGCCGCAAAGTACAGGGCCAGGTCTTACGCAAAGTACAGGGCCAGATCTTAAATCTGGCCCCTTTCGACCGCAGACAACTCAATGTCTGGGCGTCAACCACTTCTGAAAGCCCTCCCGAGCTCGCTTCAAACCTCTGGAACGCAGTCGATTCTCAACCACTATCGACTCGCCGCAATTCGATGCGTGTTGCCAGGATTCACAAAGTGCATGACGCTACGGCGCGCATCACGGTCCGAGCGAAGCGCTTTGAACTCCAGCCAGCGGCGGGTCTTTGACCAGTTGCCATGCGGCCCACAAACCTCCGGCGACGTTGATCAGCGCCACGCTGCTTACCAACAACATGCCCGCAGTGTTCAGTGGCAGCGCGCGCATGGCGTAGCTGCACACCGACGACAACGCGTTGAATGCCAACATCAGCCAGAAAGCCGCTCGGCCGGGCTGCCAAAGTCGGCGCAGCTTGGCACCAAGGGTCGAAGCTGAGGCGTTGGTGTTCATGGGCAAACCAGTATCCATCGGCCCAACACGTCAGTGCAGTGTCACTGGCCGCGTCGTCTCGGCGCAGTCCCATCAGCAAGCCCTGCTGGCTAAACTCCTTTCCTTGTATTACTTTTGGAAAACGCCTTGGAAACCAGCACGACGAGCACCCCATGAGCACCCCATGAGCACCACCCTGACCACGACGCTGACCACCAAAGGACAAGTCACCATTCCGAAGGCGGTGCGACAGCAACTGGGTTTGCGCCAAGGCATGCGCGTGGCGTTTGTGGTGGTGGGTGATCACGCGGTTTTGCGGCCCGCCGTGCCCGAACGTGCGCTGCCGAAAAGTGGTTTCGGCATGGTCAAGGTGAAGGGGTCTTCGCTGCAGGCTGATTTCGATGTGGCGAATCTGCTGACACTCACGGTGCGCGAATCAGCAAGCACCAGCAAACTGAGAAGAAGGGTTGCAGTCCATCAGGGAATGAAGCGTTGATCGGCTTGGACACGAATGTGCTGACGCGGTATTACCTCAGCACTGCCGACGCCGATGCCGCCACGCTGCGTCAACAACAAGCGGCAAAACGGTTGCTGGAAGGCAACCAAGCGCTGCACGTGGCCAAGACGGTGTTGCTTGAGCTTG
>JANPNT010000025.1:0-3643 GCA_031427655.1 Burkholderiales bacterium | reverse complement strand
ATCAGCACGACTTGCAGCGCCGCAATGCCCAACCACACCTGCATGGGCTGGCCATGGTCCATCAACGTGCCAAACATCAACGGGGCGACAGCTTGGCCGATGTCCAAGCCTGAATACACCACGCCGTACACCCGGCCTGTGGCATTCGCGGGGGCGGCACTCTTGACAATGAGGTCACGCGACGGACCTGCCGTGCCGGATGCAAAACCCATCACACCGAACATCAACGGCACCAGCGCACCAGGCACATCGACCATGGCCATGGTCACAGCGACAAGCGCTGACACGCCGTAACCCGCAGCAATCACTCTTTCACATCGCGCCGCGTTGGACGTCAAAAAACCGCCCAGCACCATGCCTCCTGCGCTGGCCACCATGTAGATGGTCAAGCACATGGCGGCCGCCGCCACTGGCACCGCGTGCAGCAAGCGCGCAGCTTCAGGCGCAAAAGCTTGCACCGCACTGAGCACCATGGCGTTAAAAAAGAAGAAGGCAAAACACATCCACACGGCAGGGATTTTCAGGAAGTCGAAGTCGCCTTTTGGGGCGCCGGCCGGCTTGTGCTGGTTGCTGGTTTTGGCCATCACAGGCAGCGCCAAGCGTTCGCGGTTGATCAGCATCAAGGCCAGCACCGCGAAGATCAAAGCTGCCGCACACAGAAGGGCCGTGCGCCACGAAAACGCCAAGGTCAGGGGCACCAACAGGGCCGGTGCGAGCGCCCAACCCAAACTGCCGGTGATGCCGTGAGCGCTGAAGGCGTGGCCCAAGCGCGAGGGGTGCACCTTGCGGTTGAGCAAAGTGAAGCCCACGGGATGGAACACGCCGTTGCCAACGCCAGCCCAGGCCGAGAAAAGAAGCAACATCGTGTAGCTGGAGCTGAACGCAAACCCCAAGGCTGCAGTGCCCAAAATTCCCAAGCCCACAAACAAAATCGGTCGCCGGCCAAGCCGGTCCACCGCAAACCCAGCGGCGGCTTGCGAGGCGCATGACACCACAAAAAATACCGACAACAAGATTCCCAACTCGGCATAGCTCGCGTTGAAAGCATCCTTCAACCAGGGAAACAACGGTGCCAGCAGCAGTTGACTGAAGTGACTGGTGAAGTGTGCCGTGCCGATCAGCCCGATCACGCTGGCGTCTTGACGCAAAGGCGGCGCAACAGCGGGAAACGCAGAGATGGGCGAGGTCATGGCGGGGTGATCAAGCGACGAACTCTGGATGTTACGCACGCCAAAACGCGAATTCTTACGTTTGCCCAAAAACCAGGAGCAATCGGCCGCCAGCTGGTCTACAAAGGCTTGCAACTCTAGGGATAGACGGCGGCGGCCAGGTGCCTAAACTGAAGCTTCAGCTGGGTGCTATTTCTGTGCCCAGGCGTTCAGAAAGTCTGCCTGTGTTGTCGTCTTTGTTTGGTGAACTCGAAAGCAAAAAACCCTCAGATGGCCGCAGCCCGCGTGCCTCAGCGCCATCCGAAGCAGGTGACCAAGGCTTTGCGGCCACGGCCATTTTGGAAACGGTCAACAGCGATCTGAATGAAGGTGGCCACCTGGTGGACCGGCATCAGCACGACTTGGTCGTCAGCGGTTCAGCAGCGCAAGCCATCCGCGAACACTTTGCTGCGACACGTTCTGACCTGGAAACCGCCAGCCGTCTGATCACGCTCATCGACCCCAGCGGTGTGTGGGCAGCCGAGGTGGTGCGCGCACTGTCGGATGTCGGTGGACGCCCGCTCGACCGCTTGCATTTGCGCGAGCAGGCCACGCTGCGAACACTGGCCACCATCGAGCGCACCACGCTGGTCAGGCGCCATGAAGAAACCTTGAAGATTTACCGCGCCGACGTGCGAGTGCAAGGCCGCGAGAACGCCGAGATTCCGGTGGTGCTGATGGAGCGCAGCCACATGACGGTGGTGATCGTCGGGGCCATGCAGCCGCACGCCGTAGATGCGTTGCTCGGTAGCTTGCGCGAGGCTTGCGCATTGTCGACCTGGCGCTGCCCTAATCTGCTCTTTATGGTGCCGCCGGGTGCCAGCAGCATGACCCACCAGATCAACGCGGTGGCATGGCCCCTGAATGTGGCGGTGCATGTCATCGGCGAGCCTATGACCAGTCCGTCGTCGGTGTGGAACGCCATGCTGCGCGTCTGGAACCAGGTCAAAAAACTTCCGAGCGTGCGCGCAGGTGTGCGCCGTCCTGCGCCCATCAGTTTTTCGCTGGCCGAAGAGGCTTCACGGCAGTCCACCGCACCCATCGAGCCCGCACGTGCGCAGTTGGCCCTGGCCCGCATGCTGCACTTGGATGGGCTGTTGGGATGTGCCGTGGTCGACAGCAACACCGGCTTGGTACTGGCACGCGAAACGCGCGAAGACCACCCGGTGGACATGGCGTTGTCGGCAGCCACCAGCATCGCAGTGTTGCAAGCCCATCAGCATGCAGCTCGCGCCATGGGCTTGACCGACCCTATCGAAGAAGTCGTCACCAGCACTTCGTCGCGCCAACATGTGCTGCGCACGTTGGTGGGCCACGCTGATGTGTTCTTGCTGACGGTGCTTGACCGCCAACGCGCCAACCTGTCTACCGTGCGTTTCAAGTTGCAAGAAGTTGAGCGAAATCTGAGCTGATCCCACCTCCAGGCCGAAACGGTGGAACGGTCCGCACTGAGGTGCGTGCGCTGGGACTGGGTGGGTGTGGCGCTGGGCGCGCGGGTATAATCCGATTTTCGCCATCGCGGCAACCGTGACAGCAGCACCTCCAGGCCCCGGCCAGCCTTCGATGCAGGGTCCCCTCCCAAGGCCACCTGACCCGCAAGGACTGCCCACACGCCATGCTCACGCTCAGTTGCCAGCGTGGTTCATTTGAGTGCTTGACTGTGTTCTTCACGGTGGTGCACTCACCCGCATGGGCGTTTTTGCCGACAAAACCTGCACTCAGTTGCACCGATTCAATGGTGTCGCAAAGTCGTTTTTCGGGTTGAACGTGCGCTTGTTTCACTGACTCAGACACACCACACACCATTCGAGGACTTGCATGATTGCAAAGAAGAGCGCTCCGGCCGCCCCCGCCAAACCCGTAAAAACCGTCAAAGCTGCCAACGCCGAAAAAAACGCCAAGCCAGCAGTGACCACCGCGAAGGCCACCAAAGCCGCAGGCAAAGCTGCTGCCCCTGAGACGGAAGTCAAGCGCGGGCGCAAGCCGAAAGAAGTTGAAGCCAAAAAGCCGGCGGCCATCGAAGAAGACTTTTCTGACATCGAAGCCGACCTCGAAGGCGAGCCGGAGGTCGAAACACCCGCCGTGGCGGGAGACGAGGTCAAGGTCAAGCCGCTGCGCATGAAGGTGTCACGCGCCAAAGAGCGCGCACTCATGCGCGAGTTCGGCCTGGAAGAAACCGCCCTCACCGAAGAAGAAGCCGCCAAGCGCCGCCACGAGCTGAAAACGCTCATCAAGATGGGCAAGACGCGCGGCTTCTTGACGCACCAAGAGATCAACGACCACCTGCCTGAAAAGCTGATGGACGCCGAGATCCTGGAAGCCATCGTGTCGATGTTGAACGACATGGGCATCGCGGTGTATGAGCAAGCCCCCGACGCCGCCACGCTGCTGATTGCGGGCGGCGGTGCCACCACCGCGACCGAAGAAGAAGCCGA
>JANPNT010000024.1:0-2304 GCA_031427655.1 Burkholderiales bacterium | reverse complement strand
CCTTAAACAAGTTATCGTTCCCCAATATACGAGAATATATAGAGGTATATGGACAAAAAATGAAACTTGAAGCCGACCAAACGCCTGGGCAGCGACGCATCACGCACATCGCAAATTCAAGAAGGCCGCTGGAAAGTGGTGTCTGATTACCCGAAGAAGTAAGCCTGCAATACAGCGCGCGCGCCGCGTTGTGTGAATAAAAAAAGCCACCGCAAATGCGGTGGCTTTTTGTTGAGCGGCGCACTCAAATCCCCATCTGCCTGGCCGCCAATTCCTTCATGATTTCCTCGGCCCCGCCGCCTATCGTCATGACCTTGACCTCGCGGTAAATGCGTTCGCTGACGGTGCCGCGCATGTAGCCCATGCCGCCCAAAATTTGCACCGCTTGGTCGGCACACCACTGCATGGTTTGCGTGGCGTGGTTTTTCAGCAGGCAGACTTGTGCCACCCAATCGGGCACGGCCTCATCCGCTTCGGCGCGCTCACCCAAAGCGTCCACCCAGGCCTGCGTGGATGCGATGCGCATTTGCATGTCCATGAGTTTGTGACGGATGACTTGGCGCTCAATCAGCGGCGCGCCGAAGGTGCTGCGTTGGCGCGCCCAGGCCAGTGCTTCGTCGAAACAAGCCTGCGCAAAACCCAAGGCGGCGGCCGACATCACCAGCCGTTCGCCGTTGAAATTGCCCATGATGTACTTGAAGCCTGCGCCTTCTTCACCAATCAAATTGGCGGCGGGAACGCGTACTTGGTTGAAGTGAATTTGCGCGGTGTCTGAACAGTGCCAGCCCATTTTTTTCAAGGCGTTGCGTTGTATGCCGGCGGCATTTCCTGGCACCAGCAGAAGTGAAACGCCACGCGCGCCAGCTTCACCGGTGCGCACCGCCACCGTCAAAAAATCAGCGCGCACGCCCGAGGTGATGAAGGTTTTTTCACCGTTGACGAGGTAGTCGCCGCCACCGCCATCCCTGTCGCCATCCCTTTCGAGAACGGCCGTGGTTTTGATTCGCGCCACGTCTGACCCGCCGCCTGGTTCGGTGATGGCCAAGGCGGCGATCTTTTCACCGCGCAACACCGCGGGAATCACGCGCTGCTGTAGCTCCACTGAGCCGTGCGCCAACACCGGCGGCAAGCCAATGTTGAGTGGGAACAGCGACGCCAACACGCCGCCGCTGGCCCCCACGCGGGAGATGGTTTGCGCGCAGGCCAAGCGCAGCAACCACGGTGCGGGTGTGCCGCCCAAAGCTTCGGGGTAGCCCATGCCCAACAAGCCGAGCTCTGCGGCCTGTGTGTAGAGACGAAGCGGAAACTCGCCGGCTTCGTCCCACGCCGTCACGTTCGGTGCGATTTCGGTTTTAGCGAAACGCTCGACCGTGGCGATGAGCGCGCTGCGTTGTTCGATGAGTTCAGCGTTCATGAGGTTTGAAAGTTGACCAAGAGTTGCTGCGCCGACACTTGCTGGCCCACCTCAACCAACACTTGCGCCACCGTCGCTTCGCGAACCGCAGTGATGGCGTGCTCCAACTTCATCGACTCAATCACCAGCAGCACGTCGCCAGCTTTCACCCCTTGGCCTGCGGATGCGTGAACGGCGGCCACCTTGCCGCTGAAGTTGGCTTTGAGCGGCGCATTCATCTGAGAGTTGGTGGCGGAAAGCGTGGGTTCAAACGACGCATCGGTGATGAACAAATCGACGCCGTCGATCTGCAAGTGCCATTCGTGTGGTGCCACCAGCAGGCAGTCCAAGCGGCGCGTCACGCCGTTCAGTGTGTAAGCGTTGTCGCTGCATTGCACTTGTTGGATTAAGCCCGCGTGGCTGACATGCAAGGTGTTCGGTGCCTCCTCACGCACTCGCAAATCGTGCGTGATGCCCCGATGTCGCAGCCGCATCGGCCGCTCAAAAGTGCAGGGCAGGCTGACAGCACCTTGTCGGTGGTGGCTGAGCAGCGCAGCGGCGGCCAGTACCAACTGGTGCGCTTCGGCTGCAATCAACGACAGCCGCAAATCGGCCGCGTGATGGTTCAAAAAATCGATGCCTGCGTCACCCGCACGAAATACACGGTGATCAAGGCAAGCCATCAACACGCTTCGGTTGTTGGGCAAACCCAGCAGGCGGGTGCTCGTCAAACCTGCATGCAGCTGGTTGATGGCAGCGTCGCGCGTGGGTGCGTGCGCAATCACCTTGGCCAGCATTGAGTCGTAGTGCGATGACACCTCAGCACCGCTGATTGGCGCAATGATCGATCCGCCTACACCAACATTGCCCGGAGCAAAACTCCACGCACCCGTGCCAACTGCTATCGGATT
>JANPNT010000023.1:0-2022 GCA_031427655.1 Burkholderiales bacterium | reverse complement strand
TGATGATGCCGGGCTTGCCCAGCAGCTTGAAGAGTTCGCGGATGGCTGAGGTTTCGACGTTGTTCAGGCGGTCGGCGTAGTGCATGGTGTGTATTTTTTGAGATTTTTCAGAATCTGGTTGCTATATTTTATATAGCTGCTTGCGCTAATAAATAAAGGGCTTCAGCTCGATTTGCATGTTAATTCAGAATCAATTAAGGTATTTTTTGAGCTTGGGCCTTCACACCCAACAACAGCCGTAAATTTCGAGCGAAATCGGTGTTGTCCTGGTAGCCCCGGAACAGCGCGGCACCTGGGCCGATGGCCGACACCGTGGCGGGTTCGCTGGTGTGGCCCGAGCTGCCCCAGTAAAAACCGGTTTGCCGCGCCACCATCAAGCCCAGGGCGGCTGAGGCCGTGGGTGGCTCGTGGTGGTGGCGGATGTTCAGGCTGGGGGGCTGTTTGTTGAGGATCAGCGCCCTGACCTCTTCGTCCATCTGCATACCGGGCAGGTTGTTCTGGATCAGCTCACTCAAGTAAGCCATGACGGCGTTGGCATCAGCACCTGCTTTGGCCTTGGCGTCCAGGCGATCCGAGATTTCTTGGAAGGACATTTTGAAGCCACCAATCACGCGCAGCATGTCCGCATTCACCACCAGTGAACCACTCGCTTTGGGTCGTTTTGCAGAGGTCGGCGAGAAGCCGCCGGTTTCATGATCGCCCGTGACAATCACCAAAGTTTCCGGATATTTTTTACGGAACGCCAAGGCCACCTTGACCGCATCGTCAAACGCCCACAGCTCGTGCATGAGCGCACCCACGTCGTTGTCGTGGCCAGCGGTATCGGTGTTTTCGTTCTCGATAAACAGCACAAAGCCCTTGTTGGGCGCAGCGGATAACGCCTTCAGTGCCGATGTTGTCATCTCCGCCAGGCTCGGCTGCTTGGCCGCGTCCCGGTCAATGGCGAAGTCCATGGCCTCGTCAGCAAACAGACCCAATAATTTAGCGTTGCGTTGATGCAAAGGCGTGACCAAGTCAGCCGTCTTGGTGGCGACGGCGTAACCCTTCTTGCGAAACGCCTCCACCATATCCCGCTCGTCTTTGCGTTTACCGCCGTCGATGCCATCGAGCTTGAAGTAATCAGCGCCACCGCCCAGCAAGACCTCGGGGGCTAGGGTCAGGTATTGATTAACGATGAACTCATAGTCGCGCCGTGATTTGGCGTTGACGCTGAACGCGGCCGGGCTAGCGTCGTACAGCATGGAGGTCGTCACCAAACCGATTTTCTTACCTTGCTTGCGCGCGTCTTGCATCAAGGTGGCGGGTGCTGCACCCTGCGGCGTGGTTGATATCGCGCCATTGTTGGCCTTGTGGCCGGTGGACATGGCCGACGCGGCAGCGGCTGAATCTGTGACGTAGGCGTTGTTCGAGAGGGTTGACATCAAGCCCAAAGTCCCGTGGCGCATGACTTCGGAGGTCACCGCAAAGGGCTGGCCGCGCAGCAACTCACTTGAATAACGACCAAATTCCATCTGTGTCGCCGCCGCGCCATCGGCAAACAGGATGATGATGTTTTTAGGCGTTTGCGCATGGGCTGGGGCCAGGTTGAACACCATGACACACGAATCACGAATCGAAATCCCTTGGGGCATAATTGAAGACGATCTTGGCTTCAACGATCACAACATGCGCCGTGATCGCCCTTACAACGGCCAGCCGCACACCGACGTTGGCGCGCGCGGCGCTACTGAAATCAAGGGCATCACGTTCCGAGACTTGCGCGATTGTTTTATCCGGGCAATGCTGCTGTCTTCGTTCGAGATTTCGCCCGCCGGGCTGTATGACGAAGCCAATAAAGGCGAACATGCAACCCTCTGTGAAAACGATCTCTACGGGTGGGACTTGAACAAACTTGACCCAATGGCAATAGCTAAAAACCTATCGTGCGAAATCGAACGCATCATGGGCATTTATCCCAACGTGCCGGAATTGCAGTGTAAGGAAACACCATGACTTACGAACAGCTAAAAGCAGCAGGCGAAG
>JANPNT010000022.1:0-7830 GCA_031427655.1 Burkholderiales bacterium | reverse complement strand
CGCTTTGGCTTCGCCGCCGTAAAGTTTGCTCAGCACGGTGGTGATCGCCGCTGTCAAGGTGGTCTTGCCATGGTCGACGTGACCGATGGTGCCTACGTTGACGTGCGGCTTGGTGCGCTCAAATTTGCCTTTTGCCATTTTCAATTCTCCAAGTAAAGAGCAGTGCCAGTGTGATGTTTAAGGTTTCCGGCTTTTGCGTACGTCGCTCGCCACTGGCAACAAGCGCGCAAAAACCGAAGACCACAGAAATTTATTTCCCAAAGCGCACGCTGCAACCCCGGCTTTGCCGGGCTGCTGGCGCTTCCCCTTTTGGGCAAGCGCCGCACGCGCCTCGGGGGTGGATTTACTTCCCGCGTGAAGTGATGATCGCGTCGGCCACGTTCTTAGGCGCTTCCGAGTAGTGCTTGAATTCCATCGTGTAGGTTGCGCGACCTTGCGACATCGAGCGCAGCGTGGTCGAGTAGCCGAACATTTCCGACAAAGGAACTTCAGCCTTGATGACCTTGCCACCGCCAGGCATGTCGTCCATGCCCTGCACCATGCCGCGACGTGAGGACAAATCGCCCATCACGCTGCCGGCATAGTCCTCAGGCGTCTCGACTTCCACCGCCATCATCGGCTCCAAAATCACTGGGCCTGCTTTGCGGCAACCGTCTTTGAAGCCGAGCGACGCAGCCATCTTGAAGGCGTTCTCGTTCGAGTCCACCTCGTGGTAGGAACCGAAGGTCAATGTGACCTTCACGTCCACCACGGGGTAGCCTGCCAACACACCGGCGGGCAATGACTCTTCCACGCCTTTTTTGACGGCGGGAATGAATTCGCGAGGAACGACGCCGCCCTTGATGGCGTCGACAAACTCGAAGCCTTTGCCTGGCTCTTGCGGCTCAAGTTTGAGCACGACGTGGCCGTACTGACCCTTGCCGCCCGACTGGCGCACGAACTTGCCTTCTATGTCCACCACCGCTCGGCGGATGGTTTCGCGGTAAGCCACTTGCGGCTTGCCGACGTTGGCTTCAACACCAAACTCGCGCTTCATGCGGTCGACAATGATTTCCAGGTGCAACTCGCCCATGCCGGAAATGATGGTCTGGCCCGATTCCTCGTCGGTCTTGACGCGGAAAGATGGGTCTTCTTGCGCCAAGCGTCCCAAGGCGATGCCCATTTTTTCTTGGTCGGGTTTGGTCTTGGGTTCGACGGCCTGAGAAATCACAGGCTCAGGAAAAACCATTTTTTCTAGCGTGATGATGGCCGTCGGATCGCACAGGGTTTCGCCCGTGGTCACGTCTTTTAGGCCCACGCAGGCGGCAATGTCGCCCGCCAAAATTTCTTTGATCTCTTCGCGCTGGTTGGCGTGCATTTGCAAGATGCGGCCGATACGCTCTTTCTTGCCGCGGATCGGGTTGTAGACAGAGTCGCCTGACTTCAACACGCCGGAATAAACGCGCACGAAAGTGAGCTGGCCCACATACGGGTCGGTCATCAACTTAAACGCCAGCGCGGCGAATTTTTCCTCGTCGGTGCGGTAGCGCACCACCGGCTTATCGTCGTCATCGGTGCCCGGCACAGGCGGGATGTCCGCTGGCGAAGGCATGAAGTCGAGGATGCCGTCCAGCATGCGTTGCACGCCCTTGTTCTTGAAGGCGGTGCCACAGAACATGGGCTGAATCTCAGCCGCGATCGTGCGAACCCGAATGCCGCGCAAGATTTCTTCCTCGGTGAGGTCACCCTCCTCCAAGTACTTGTTCATCATTTCTTCTGACGATTCGGCAGCCACTTCAATCATGTTTTCGCGCCATTTTTTGGCGTCGGCGAGCATGTCGGCGGGAATTTCCTCGTAGTTGAACTTCATGCCCTGAGACGCTTCGTCCCAAAGAATGGCTTTCATCTTGATGAGGTCGATCACGCCGGTGAAGTTCTCTTCGGCACCGATGGGTAACACGATAGGAACTGGGTTGGCTTTAAGGCGCACCTTCATTTGGTCATAGACCTTCATGAAGTTGGCACCGGTGCGGTCCATCTTGTTGACGAACGCCAAGCGAGGAACCTTGTACTTGTTGGCCTGACGCCAAACGGTTTCCGACTGCGGCTGCACGCCGCCCACGGCGCAATACACCATGCAAGCACCGTCCAGCACCCGCATGGAACGCTCAACTTCAATCGTAAAGTCAACGTGGCCAGGGGTGTCGATGATGTTGATTCGATGCTCAGGGCGAGCCAGGTCCATGCCCTTCCAGAAGCAAGTGGTTGCAGCCGAGGTGATCGTGATGCCACGCTCTTGCTCTTGCTCCATCCAGTCCATGGTGGCCGCGCCGTCGTGCACCTCACCGATTTTGTGGTTCACACCGGTGTAAAACAAGATGCGTTCGGTGGTGGTCGTTTTACCGGCGTCAATGTGAGCCGAAATGCCGATGTTGCGATAACGCTCAATGGGGGTCTTGCGGGCCATGATGGGGCGCTCCAAAACTGGATGAATGACGAACTGAAAAAACAGGGGCCGCTCGTGGGCTGGTGTAAACCCGAAGAGCGGCCGGGGCTGAGCCTTTGGACTTAGAAGCGGAAGTGCGAAAACGCCTTGTTGGCCTCTGCCATACGGTGCACTTCATCGCGCTTCTTCATCGCGCCGCCGCGGCCTTCAACGGCCTCCAGCAACTCGTTGGCGAGGCGCTGGGCCATCGACTTCTCGCCGCGTTTGCGGGCTGACTCTTTGAGCCAGCGCATGGCCAAGGCTACGCGGCGCACAGGGCGAACTTCCACGGGAACTTGATAGTTCGCACCGCCAACGCGGCGTGACTTCACTTCGACCATGGGCTTGATGTTGTTTAAAGCGACAGTGAAGATTTCGAGCGGGTCTTTGCCCGACTTCTTTTCCACTTGCTCCAAGGCACCGTAAATGATGCGCTCAGCAATGGCTTTCTTGCCCGATTCCATGATGACGTTCATGAACTTGGACAGATCAACGGAGCCGAATTTCGGATCAGGCAGGATGTCCCGCTTGGGGACTTCGCGACGACGAGGCATTTCTCTTCCTTTTTTGCTTCAGTTGGCGCAAGCTTCAAAACTTGCACCGCGGGAGCTATCCCAACAATGTGGCTGGTAGCTCGCCACTTACTCAGCGCGCCATTGGGCACACCACGATGTTCTTTATTCGACTTGAAGTCGAACGAAGAAGGCTGGTCCTAAGTTTTCTTTGGACGCTTGGCACCGTACTTGGAGCGCGACTGCTTGCGATCTTTCACGCCTTGCAAGTCGAGCGAACCGCGCACGATGTGATACCGAACACCAGGCAAGTCCTTGACCCGGCCGCCTCGAACCAACACCACACTGTGTTCTTGAAGGTTGTGACCTTCGCCGCCGATGTAGCTGATGATTTCGAAACCGTTGGTCAGACGAACTTTAGCCACTTTACGCAGCGCCGAGTTCGGCTTTTTGGGTGTGGTGGTGTACACGCGAGTGCACACACCGCGACGCTGGGGACTGCCCTGCATCGCGGGTGATTTTGACTTCGTGGTTTCAGTCTCGCGACCGTGACGCACGAGTTGGTTGATGGTTGGCATAAAAGTAACTTGTTCCCGTTTGAAGTCACACGCTGAGCGCTCAGGTCGCAGGGGGACACCCCTTATTTTCTAAGCCCTTGTTTACCAGATGGCAAACTTATTTCGTCAGTGGTTTTGGTCTGTCGAGCATTCCTGCTGGAGATCAGCCCTAAGCCATGTTTTGATGTCCATTTTTGGAATGGCCCGCACGGTGGACTGGCCTGCAAAAAGCTCAGCACTAAACACCGAAAAGCCTTCTAGTATATGCACTTATGGACGCACCCGCAAGCAGCCTGGCAGCAAGCTCGAAAAGAGTCGATGTGGTGCTCGACACCAATGCTTTGCTGGATTGGTTAATTTTCAAGAATCCAAACTGCAAATCGTTTGAGAATGCCTTGGTGTTTGGAAGCGTGCGCCTGCTAACAAGCCCCAGTTTGAGCGGCGAATTGAGCCATGTACTTGCTCGCGGCGTGGCGAATCGGTGGACGACGGATTTCAGTTCTCTGTGGGCAATGCTAGATCGGCATGCGGTCGAATTGCCGGATCCGGCCGCAACGCTGGGCTCCTCGCGGCTGCGCTGCACTGATCCGGACGACCAGAAGTTCATCGACTTCGCCGTGGCACATCGAGCACGATGGCTGCTGACGCGCGACCGGGCCGTGCTCAAGTTGCGCAAAAAGGCATTGGCTTTCGGACTGGTCATTGCTCCTCTGGAAGCTTGGTCGCTGACGGTCTGAAAACGTAAAAAAGGGTGGCCCACAGGCCGCCCTTTTGGGTGGTTGAGAACGCAGCTTAGTCAGCCGTCTCGCTCGCTGCGTCGATAGCGGCCAATTGATCGGCGGCCAAGTCTTCAGCTTCTTGCGTGGCAATCGCACGGCGCTCAACGTCGTCCATTTCTTCTTTGGCCTTGCGAGCGTTGTGGAAGGCCATGCCGGTGCCGGCAGGAATCAAGCGACCTACGATCACGTTTTCCTTCAAACCGCGCAACTCGTCGCGCTTGCCCATGATGGCAGCCTCGGTGAGCACGCGAGTGGTCTCTTGGAACGACGCCGCCGAGATGAAGCTGTCGGTGGACAGCGAGGCTTTGGTAATACCGAGCAGGATGTCGGCGTGAACGGCCGTCATCTTGCCTTCGGCGACCATGCGGTCGTTGGTGTTCAAGAGCTCCGAACGTTCGACTTGCTCGTTCAAGATGTAGGTCGTGTCGCCTGGGCTGGTGATCTGCACGCGTCGCAGCATCTGGCGAACAATCACCTCAATGTGCTTGTCGTTGATCTTCACACCTTGCAAGCGGTACACGTCCTGCACTTCGTCAACGATGTAGCGGGCAAGTTCTTCGATGCCCAACAAACGCAAGATGTCTTGCGGGTCGGCCGATCCGTCCACCACCAATTCGCCGCGGTTGACCACTTGGCCTTCATGAACCAGGATGTTCTTTTCCTTGGCCACCAGTTCTTCGTGCACTCGACCTTCGGGGTCGGTGATTTGCAGGCGGTTCTTGCCTTTGGTTTCCTTGCCGAAGCTGATGGTGCCGGTGATCTCGGCCAGCGTGCCCACGTCTTTCGGGCTGCGGGCTTCGAACAACTCTGCCACTCGCGGCAAACCGCCGGTGATGTCACGCGTTTTCTGGCCTTCGACCGGAATACGGGCCATCACTTCGCCGGGTGCCAAATCTTGGCCGTCGCGAATTTGGATCAGCGAGCCGACGGGAAAGGCGATGGTCACCGAGTGATCGGTGCCAGGGATCTTCACTTCGTTGCCTTGCACATCAAGCAGCTTGACTTGAGGTCGCACCACTTTCAACGCGCCGCGACGCTTGGAGTCGATCACCACCAACGTGGACAGGCCGGTGACTTCGTCCATCTGCTTGGCCACAGTCAAGCCTTCTTCGACGCTCTCGAACTTCGCCTTGCCGGCGAATTCCGTAATGATCGGACGGGTCAACGGGTCCCAATTGGCCAACACCGTACCAGCCTTCAATTGCTGGCCTGCCTTGATGCTGAGCAGTGCGCCGTAAGGCACCTTGTGACGCTCGCGCTCGCGGCCGTGCTGGTCGGAAATGGTGATTTCGCCGGAGCGAGAAATCACCACCAACTCGCCTTTGCCGTTGGTCACGTAGCGCATCGTGGGGTTGAAGCCAATGATGCCGTCACTCTTCGCGTCCACGCTCGAAGCCACTGCGGCGCGCGATGCCGCGCCACCGATGTGGAAGGTGCGCATGGTTAGCTGGGTGCCTGGCTCGCCAATCGACTGCGCCGCGATCACACCAATTGCTTCGCCAACGTTGATGAGGCCGCCTCGGCCCAAGTCGCGGCCGTAGCACTTGGCGCAGATGCCGAAGCGTGTGGCGCAGGTCAGTGCAGTGCGCACTTTGACTTCGTCCACACCTGCGGCTTCCAGCATGTCGAGCACATCTTCGTCGAGCATTTCGCCGCCGCCAAGCAGCATCTCTTGTGTCTCCGGGTGCAGCACTTCAATGGCGGTGACGCGGCCCAAAATCCGGTCACGCAAGCTGTCGATGACTTCGCCGCCTTCAACCAGCGCGCGCTGATTCATGCCGTTTTGAGTTCCGCAGTCTTCCTCTTGCACCACCAAGTCTTGTGTCACATCGACCAAGCGACGGGTGAGGTAGCCCGAGTTGGCCGTCTTCAACGCCGTGTCCGCCAAGCCTTTTCGAGCGCCGTGGGTAGAAATGAAGTACTGCAACACGTTCAGACCTTCACGGAAGTTGGCCGTGATGGGCGTCTCAATAATGGAACCGTCCGGCTTGGCCATCAGGCCGCGCATGCCCGCCAATTGGCGAATCTGCGCTGCAGAACCACGGGCGCCCGAGTCGGCCATCATGTAGATGGAGTTGAACGACTCTTGGTCCACGGTTTTGCCGTGACGGTCCACTGTCTTTTGCTTGGACAGTTGGCTCATCATGACTTTGCCAACTTCGTCGCCGGTCTTACCCCAAATGTCGACCACCTTGTTGTAGCGCTCGCCTGAAGTGACCAAGCCCGAGACGTATTGCTGCTCGATTTCTTTGACCTCTTTTTCGGCACGCTCAATCAACGCGGGCTTCTCTTTCGGCACCAACATGTCGTCGATGCAAATAGAGATACCGGCGCGTGTGGCCAAGCGGAAACCCGCCTGCAACAGTTTGTCGGCAAACACCACGGTTTCCTTCAGACCGCACTTGCGAAACGAGGTGTTGATGAGACGAGAAATTTCTTTCTTCTTCAACGCCTTGTTGATGTTGCTGAACGGCAAGCCCTTGGGCAAGATTTCGCTCAACAGCGCACGGCCGACGGTTGTGTCGGTCAAGGTGGTGGTGGCAGTGAATTCGCCGGTTTCTTTGTTCTTGGTGTGCTCGGTCAAGCGCACAGACACCTTGGTGGTGATTTCAACCACGTCGTTGTCAAGCGCACGTTGAACTTCGGTCACGTCCGAGAAAATCAGACCTTCGCCTTTGGCGTTGATGCGGTCGCGGGTGGCGTAGTACAAGCCCAGCACCACGTCTTGCGAAGGAACGATCGACGGCTCGCCGTTGGCCGGGAACAAGATGTTGTTCGAGGCCAACATCAAGGTGCGGGCTTCCATCTGCGCTTCAATCGACAACGGCACGTGAACCGCCATTTGGTCGCCGTCGAAGTCGGCGTTGAAGGCCGAGCAGACAAGCGGGTGCAGTTGGATTGCTTTGCCCTCGGTCAACACAGGCTCAAAGGCCTGGATGCCCAAGCGGTGCAGCGTAGGCGCTCGGTTCAGCATCACGGGATGCTCTTTGATGACCTCCTCCAGGATGTCCCACACCACGGGCGTGGCGGCTTCGACTTCCTTCTTCGCCGCTTTGATGGTGGTGGCAATGCCCATGGCTTCCAGGCGCGAGAAGATGAAGGGCTTGAACAACTCCAGCGCCATCAACTTGGGCAAACCGCACTGATGCAGTTTCAAGGTGGGGCCCACCACAATCACCGAGCGGCCTGAGTAGTCAACACGCTTGCCCAACAAGTTCTGGCGGAAACGACCGCTCTTGCCTTTGATCATGTCGGCCAGTGACTTGAGCGCGCGCTTGTTGGCACCGGTCATGGCTTTGCCTCGACGGCCGTTGTCCAGCAGCGAATCGACCGCTTCTTGCAACATGCGCTTCTCGTTGCGAACGATGATTTCCGGTGCCTTCAACTCCAACAAACGTGCGAGACGGTTGTTGCGGTTGATGACGCGACGGTACAGGTCGTTCAGGTCAGACGTGGCAAAACGGCCGCCGTCCAATGGCACCAGCGGACGCAGGTCCGGCGGCAACACGGGCAACACG
>JANPNT010000021.1:0-2571 GCA_031427655.1 Burkholderiales bacterium | reverse complement strand
ATTGTCAAGAGTGCCGCCCCCGCGAATGCCACAGGCCGGGTGTACGGCGTGGTGTATTCAGGCTTGGACATCGGCCAAGCTGTTGCCCCGTTGATGTTTGGCACGTTGATGGACCATGGCCAGCCCATGCAGGTGTGGTTGGGCATTGCGGCGCTGCAAGTCGTGCTGATTGCCAGCGCCTTCAACGTGCGCCGCGTTCGCCGAACACCGGCTGTGGGGGCGCTCGCATGACGGCTGCGGTTACGGGCCGTTTGGCCGGCCACGCGCTGGTCGAGGCCCTGGTCGCGCAAGGCATAGACACCGCCTTCGGCGTGCCGGGTGAAAGTTTTTTGGCCGTGCTTGACGGCTTTCACGAACACAGCGATCGCATTCGTTTCATCGCCTGCCGACAAGAAGGCGGCGCGGCCTTCATGGCCGAAGCGCAGGGCAAGCTCACCGGCCGCCCGGGTGTTTGTTTTGTCACCCGCGGCCCCGGTGCCACCAACGCCAGCATCGGCTTGCACACCGCGTTTCAAGACAGTACGCCGCTGGTGCTTTTCATCGGACAAGTGGCCAGCGACCAACGCGACCGCGAGGCCTTTCAAGAGCTCGATTACCGTCAGCTTTTCGGCCCCGGCAGCCTGGGCATGGCCAAGTGGGTGGGCGAGGTTCACGACGCCAACCGCTTGCCCGAATACGTGGCCCGTGCCTTTCACACCGCGCTGCAGGGCCGACCCGGCCCGGTGGTCTTGGTGCTGCCGGAAGACATGCTCACCCAAATGACGACCGCCCCCGTGCTGCGGCGCGTGCAAGTGGCGCAGGCCTGGCCCGCACCCGGCGCGCTGCGCGACATCCGCCGCATGCTGATGCAAGCACAGCGGCCCTTCGTTATCGCGGGCGGCAGCGGTTGGGACGCTGCCAGTTGCCAAGCCCTGCAACGCTTTGCTGAGGGTTGGAACTTGCCTGTCGGTTGCGCATTTCGGCGTCAAGACCTGTTCGACAACCGCCACCCGAATTACGCTGGTGATGTGGGCATTGCCATCAACCCCGCGCTTGCGCAGCGCATGGCCAACGCCGACTTGATTTTGTGCGTCGGTGCGCGCTTGGGTGAGATGACCACCGGCGGCTACAGCTTGTTGGCTGCGCCCACGCCGGCTCAAAAGCTCATCCACATTCACGCCGGGGCCGAAGAGCTGGGCCGTGTTTACGCCGCCGACTTGTTGGTGCAATCTGCGATGGCCTGCGCGGCCAAAGCTTTGGAGTCATTGGCTGCGCCTGTCAGCCTGCCATGGGTCGCTGAGACCGCACAAGCGCAGGCCGACTACCAAGCCAATCTGTTGGCACCGCCGGTAGACCCGCTTGACATGGCCGTGGTCGTCAAAACCGCGCAACGCTTGGCACCAGCCGATGCGGTTTTCACCAACGGCGCAGGCAACTTTGCCGGTTGGTTGCACCGCTACTGCCAGTACCCCAGCTTGGCCGCTCACGGCCGCACTCAACTTGCGCCTACCTCCGGCGCCATGGGCTACGGCGTGCCTGCAGCAGTGGCTGCGGCGCTGCTTTACCCCGAGCGCACCGTGGTCAACTTTGCAGGCGACGGTGACTTTTTGATGACCGGCCAAGAGCTGGCCACCGCCACGGGCCACAAAGCCAAAAAGCTCATCGTCGTCGTGGTCGACAACGGCACCTACGGCACCATCCGCATGCACCAGGAGCGCGAATACCCTGGTCGCGTCAGCGGCAGCGATTTGTTCAACCCCGACTTTGCTGCGCTGGCCATGGCCTATGGTTGGCGTGCTGCGGTGGTCAAAAGCACGGCCGATTTCGAGCCTGCGTTTGCGGCTGCTTTGGCAGCTGGCGTGCCCACCTTGCTGCACTTGAAACTGGCCGCCGACGTGTCCAACACCCGCAGCACCTTGACCGCCATCCGCGCCACAGCGCTCAAGCGTTTGCGCTGATTCACCCAGCTCGGTTCACGCCATGACAGCGACCTCCACCTGCGACTTGTGCGACACCTACAAAGCCGACGCCACCGGCAACTTCCGCGTGCTGCCGCCGGTGTTTCCCAGCTACGGCGGAGTGACTAAATTCAGCGGCATGGTCAGCACCGTGAAGTGCTTTGAAGACAACACCAGCGTCAAGCAAGCGCTTGATGAACCCGGCGCGGGTCGGGTGTTGGTGGTTGACGGCGCAGCCTCACTGCGCCGTGCGTTGGTGGGCGGCAACATCGCCGCTGCAGCCGCGAAAAACGGCTGGGTCGGTGTGGTCGTGAACGGCTGTGTGCGCGACGCTGTGGAGCTTGCGGCCACGCCCATCGGGGTGCGCGCCTTGGCCTTGATTCCGCTGCCCACATTGCGTCGCGCTGAAGGTGTGCGCGATGTGGCGGTGCAAATTCAAGGCGTTTGGGTGCGGCCTGGCGATTGGATTTATGCGGACGACGACGGGATTGTTGTCAGCGCCGGCAAGCTTCCTTGAACTTGGTGGCGCTGAGCTCACGTGACACGTTCTCAGGCCAACACAAACAGAAATCCGTTCGGGCTGAGCTTGCCGAAGTCCTTCCACCGAGCAATTCCCCATCATCTTGAGTCTGTC
>JANPNT010000020.1:0-2182 GCA_031427655.1 Burkholderiales bacterium | reverse complement strand
CCGAAGACGTGGCCACGCAGTTGCCCATGGTGGGGCGAATTTTGCATTTGTTGATGATCGACATTCTGGCTGTGGCCGTGGCCATGCGGCGCGGTGCGCAGGCCCCCGGCAGGCGCTGTCAAACGAGGTCTTGTTGGCGCTCGACGGCGCTACCGTGGCTGCGCCTTCGGCAGGTACCCAGGCCGCCGTCCAACCCGCGCCCGCACCGTTTGCGCACCTGACGGCGCACTGTCGGCGGGTGCCGACAACTTGATGTGATCAGAGCCCCAGCCGCTTGCAGATTTCCAGCGCGGGGGCCGACTGGTTCATCGAGTAGAAATGCAAGCCCGGCACACCGGCCAAACGAAGCTGATCGCACAAGTCGGTGATCACGTCCAAGCCAAACGCCTTGATTGATTCGGTGTCGTCACCAAAGCCCTGCAAACGCAGCCGCATCCAGCGCGGAATTTCAGATCCGCAAGCGTCGGCAAAGCGGATGATGCCGCCGGCATTCGTGATCGGCATGATGCCGGGCACGACAGGAATGTCGGCGCCCATCGCGTAGGCATCGTCGACAAAACGGAAGTAGGCGTCGGAGTTGAAAAACATTTGCGTGATGCTGGAGCTGGCACCCGCCTTGACCTTGGTCACGTAAGCCTGTAGGTCGGCCTGTGGTGAGCGCGCCTGCGGGTGCATTTCGGGATAGGCGCCGACCTCAATGTGAAAGTAGTCGCCGGTGTGCTCGCGTATGCAAGCCACCAAGTCGCTGGCGTAGCGGAATTCGCCCATGCCTGCTGCGCCGCCCCAGCCACTGGGTAAATCACCGCGCAGAGCGACCAGTCGGCGGATGCCTGCGGCCTTCATCGCGGACAATTTTTCTTGTGTAGATTCGCGGCTGGCGCCAATGCACGAGAAGTGCGGCGCCCCGTCGTAACCCTCCGCAATGATGGCTTGCACAGCACTCAATGTGCCGTCTTGCGTGCTGCCGCCCGCGCCGTAAGTGACCGAGCAGAATTGCGGCTTCAGCACATAAAGTTGTTGGCGCACCGCCGCCAGCTTCACCACACCTTCAGGTGTTTTGGGCGGAAAAAATTCAAAACTCAGAGGCAGCTTTTGGGATGTGTTGCGGATCATGCGAAGTCTTCCATCAGGTTGGTGCCAACCTCAAGCGGGTTGGGCCCAAACAAAAAATTCAGTATTTCCATTGCCGCCGCTGATGGGGCTTTGAAAATAGCCCATCACCTTGAGCGACAGCGCTTTGCAGGCGGCACGCATGCGCGTTTCCACGACTGCGAAAGAAGCTGCCTCTTTGACGATGCCGCCCTTGCCGATGTGCTCGGGTTGCAACTCAAACTGCGGCTTCACCAACATCAATAAATTACCGTCGGCGGCCAAAAAGTTGACCAGCGCGGGCAGTACCAACGTGAGGGAAATAAAAGACAAATCCCCGGTGACGAAACCGAAGCTGTGCGCTGCATGATCGGCTGCAAATTCGGTGCCGTGCACGTCGCGCGCATTCACGCCTTCATAAGCCTGCACCTGCGGGTGCGCAGCCAACTTCGCATGCAATTGGCCGTGGCCCACGTCAATGCCGACCACGGATTTCGCGCCTTGCTGCAACAGCAGATCGGTGAAGCCGCCGGTGCTTTGACCAACATCCAAGCAGGTCAAACCACTGACACTCAAGCCGCACTTCTGCAGCGCGCCTTCCAACTTCAAACCACCGCGCGATACAAAACGCAGCTCAGCGTCGTCGGTAATTTGCAGCTCGCAGTTCTCGGGCAAATCTTCCCCCGCCTTGCGTGGCACCGCCCAGCCTTTCGGGCCCCGCCAACGCACAGCGCCACTGTCGATCAGCCGCGCCGCAGCCGATCGTGTGGGGGCCAGGCCTTTTAACAAAACCAGTTGGTCAGCGCGCATGGACGAACCATTGAGAAGAACCCATCAAGCTATCCCGAAGCCCGGGTTTCCCGGGCCTAAGGGAGCGCCCCTCGCGGGCTGGAGCGGAGCAACTTGGGGGCTCAATATCTGTAGGTGTCGGCTTTGTACGGACCGGCTTTGCTCACGCCGATGTAGTCCGCTTGCTCGGTCGACAGCTCGGTCAACATCGCGCCAACTTTTTTCAGGTGCAAGCGTGCCACCTTCTCGTCCAGGTGTTTGGGCAACACATAAACCTTGCCGTTTTCGTACTGGTCGCTCTTGG
>JANPNT010000019.1:0-1913 GCA_031427655.1 Burkholderiales bacterium | reverse complement strand
GTTCACCGTGTTTGGCCAGCATGTTCACATTGGTTGTGCATCGGGCGACGACGCGCTTTTTTTGCTGCACTCGCTGAACAGCTATGTGCCGCGCTTCATTGCGCTGAGCGCATCGTTCCCTTACTCACAACGCGTTGACATGCTGTTTGTCCGGGAAGACATTCTGGAAAAGCTGCGCTTCGTCGAGCCTCACTTTTCAGCGCTGAACAGCGCCAACGCCGCCGAGGAAATAGAAGCCTGCGCCGCCCGCGACGGCAATCACGCCAGTTGGTTGCGCGGCGTATTCACCCAAACGCGCAACTTACAGAGCATGGTGCAAGCCAGCACGCGCGCTTTGCGCAGCGCTGCTACAAACTGACTCGCGCGCTTTGCGCAGCGCTGCTACAGGCTGACCCGCGCGCTGCGCAGTGCAGCTTAGTTTTTTTCAAGGCAGCATGGACGCTGCCATGCTGCGAAGCTTCGCCGCGTCGAGGGTTTTAGCGCCCGGTCGCGCATCGCAAATCACCGCCAAACGGTTCAAGATGCCCGCCGCAAAACGGTGCGCTGCCGCCATGGTTTCTTCATCGCTGTCGTAGGTGTCGTAGGCCTCTACCGCCACGCCGCTGTCGGACGCAATTTGCTTGATGTTGATGGTGCCACTGAGGGCCGGGTTTTGGGACGGGTTGGCCATGGTGCTTCCTTGGGTTGCCTTGACGATTGATCTGCTGACTTTAAGTCGACGCCAAGGG
Source organism: Burkholderiales bacterium (assembly GCA_031427655.1). Classification (GTDB taxonomy): domain Bacteria; phylum Pseudomonadota; class Gammaproteobacteria; order Burkholderiales; family Burkholderiaceae_C; genus JANYJJ01. The sequence continues at coordinate 1,185 of JANPNT010000019.1, read as the reverse complement.
CGTCAGCGAATCGAACTCGCCCGCCCGTTTGGCCTTCCATCCCTCAATCGCCACGCCCATTTCGGCGACATCGAAGATGGCGCTTTGCAGCAGCGTCATTTGGTGAAGCGCCGCTGCCGTGCCGTGGTCGCGCGCGTGGTTGATGGCCAGCTTGCTGCCTGCAATCGCCAGCGGAGATTTCGCCGCAATGCTGGCCGCCACAGCCATTGCCTTGGCCAGCAAGGCTTCAGCATCTGGCAGCACCGCATTCACCAAGCCCAACTCCGAGGCGCGCGCGGCCCCAAGACGTTCTCCGGTGTAGGCCAACTGGCGCACCACGCCCGGTGCAATGAGTTTGGGCAGGCGTTGCAGCACGCCCAAATCGGCCGCCATGCCGATGTTGATTTCTTGGATGCAGAAGAAAGCGTCGGCCGTGCAGTACCGCAAATCGCAAGCCGCTGCCAAGTCAAACGCGCCGCCGATGCAACCGCCTTGAATGGCGCAAATTACCGGCAGGCGCACGGTGTCGAGCACGTCAACGCAAGCCATCAATTTGCGCAGCTTGTCTTGAAAGTTCAAGCGGTCGCGCGCGGTCGCCGTTGCCAGATCCATTCCGTCCTGCGCAAAGGTGTCCAGCGCCATGCCCGCGCTGAAATGTTTGCCGGTGGAACTGATAACCAAGACCCGCGCCGTGGCCTTGTCATGCAGCGCTTGCACCGCGTCGCGCAGCAGCGGAAAAAACGCAGGCGCCATGGTGTTCATGCGCTCGGGGCGGTTGAGCCGCAAGTGGGCGATGCCGCCTTCGATCTGAAGTTGGAAAAAGTCGTTCATGGGGTTCCTCGATATTCGAGTTTCAGTATCCAGCGTGTCGATTTACCAAGTGCAGTACGTGACCGTCGGCCCGGTGCGAAATGATGTTGCGCGCCACCACTTGCACCGCACTGCGCGGGTCGGTTTGGGCTGCCACATGCGGCAACACGGTGACTTGCGGGTGTGTCCAGAACGGGTGGTCGCTGGGCAAGGGCTCGGTGTGAAAAACATCCAGCACGGCGCGCTTCAGGTGGCCGCTGTTCAGTGCGGCGAGCAGGTCGGCATCGACCACGTGGACACCGCGAGCAAGGTTGACCAGGCTCGCGCCACCGCGCATGAGTGCAAAGCTTTGCGCGTTCAAGAGGCCGCGTGTGGCGGGGGTCAAAGGCAGCAGGT
>JANPNT010000018.1:0-2349 GCA_031427655.1 Burkholderiales bacterium | reverse complement strand
CCAACATCGTCAGCGGCTGGGTCAGCGGTGGCAGCAGCAGCACCACGACCACCTGATCCGATTGAAAGACAGCACGTGTTCCTTGAAGTTTCCAACGCCCCATGAGCACACCGAACGAAGCCGAAGGGGTGGAAAACGCCGCGATTTTGCTGATGTCCATCGGCGAAGAAGACGCGGCCGAAGTGTTCAAACACCTCAAGCCCAAAGAAGTTCAAAAGCTGGGTGAAACCATCTCCAAACTGAAGAACGTCACGCGCGACCGCGTGACCAGCGTGTTGGAACAGTTCAACGCCCAGGCCAGTGAACAAAGCATGCTGATCAACGACGCCGACGACTACATCAAGAGCGTGCTGCGCCGCGCTTTGGGCGACGACAAGGCCAACATCTTGATCGACCGCATTTTGCAAGGCAGCGAAACCTCCGGCATCGAAAGTCTGAAGTGGATGGACGCGGTGTCGGTGGCCGAGTTGCTGCGCGTGGAACATCCGCAAATCGTGGCAGCGATTTTGGTTCACCTTGACTTTGACCACGCCTCTGAAGTTCTGAAAAATTTTACCGAACGTCAGCGCAATGAGGTGTTGGTGCGCATTGCCACCCTGGACGGGATCCAGCCTTCGGCGCTGAAAGATCTGAATGAAGTGATGGCGCGCGTGCTGGTGGGCGGCGAGCGCTCGCGCAAGTCAACCCTTGGCGGAGCGAAGGCGGCTGCGGAAATGATCAACATGCTGGGCAGCAGCTTGGAGACTTCCACGCTCGACTACATCCGAGAAGCCGACAACGATCTGGCTCAAAAGATCATGGACAACATGTTCACTTTCGACGATTTGGACGGCGTGGACGACAAAGGAATTCAGGCGCTGCTAAAGGAAGTGCAGTCCGAATCCCTGGTCATCGCCCTCAAAGGTGCCAAGCCCGAGCTGCGCGAAAAAATCTTCAGGAACATGTCGACGCGAGCCGCCGAAACTTTGCGCGAAGACTTGGACACCCGCGGGCCGGTGCGGGTGTCGGAGGTCGAAACCGAACAGAAAGAAATGCTCAAGATCGTGAGGCGCCTGGTGGAGGAAGGCCAGATCACTTTGGCCAGTTCAGGCGGCAGCGATGACTACGTCTAAGTTGCACCGGGCCGGCGCAGAAGCCACCCAACCTCTGGCCTCGAACGGCAAGGCCGCTTCGGTGCACAGCCGCTTCATACCGCGCGAAGAGATGAGCAGCTTCTCGAGCTGGATGCCCAATCATTTGGAGGGCGGTGACGCATTTTCACCGTCGGCGAGCTCGGCCGATTTGCGTGCCGCTGCGCCGACACCGCCGGGCTCTGCCTACGTGGCCGGCTTGGACCGCCGTCGGCCCGTACAAGGCGCGCCCACGGTGCCAACCGGCGCAGCTTCGCACGCCGCCATCACGGCAGCCGAACTGGTCGCTGCCAGCAAAGCTGCTCGCCAATCTGGATATCAAGACGGCTACCGCGACGGCTTGGCAGCCATGGAAAGTTTCAAGCAGAGTTTTGCGATGCAAGCCACCGCCCAAGTTGGCATCCTGGTGCACTCCATGAACCATCAGTTTGACAACTTGCAGCAAGAAATGGCGCGTGCCATTGCGGTGTCGGCCACCCGCTTGGCCCAACACGTGGTTCGCTGTGAATTGCAAAGTCAACCCGAGTTGATTTCTGCCGTGGCTTGCGAGGCGTTGGACGCGCTACTGCAGGGCGCGCGTCACACCACGGTGCGCGTTCACCCCGACGATCACGCGCTGGTGGCCACCGCCGCCTCGCAGGCGTTGCGCGATGCCGGTGCGCGCCTGCTGAGCGACGCCGCAGTGTCGCGCGGCGGCTGCTTGGTGGAGTCCGACATCGGCTTGGTCGATGCCAGCATCGAGGCGCGCTGGCAGCGTGCTGCGGCGGTGCTGGGAAGCGAAGAAAAGTGGCAGCGCGCGTCATCGCTGCCCACACAGGCATCGCCACAAAACGATGCGCCGCCGGACGAGTCCAAGCCATGACGGAAGCGCCCGCCCAGCCCATGCAAGGCGCTGCTGGCCGCACTGTGGCAGGCGCCGTCGGCGCAGCCGCGTCGAATCGAGCTCAGGAATGGCAGCGCTACTTGCGGGACATGCAGAGCTTTGCGGCCGAGCCGCAACCTCTGGAAAGTCAGGGTGTCCTGGTGCGCGTCGCCGGCCTGGTGCTGGAAGCCGCGGGCATCCGCTTGCCGGTTGGGTCGGTCTGCGAAATTCATGCCGAACCGTCCCGTGAACCGTCACGTCAAGCGGGCAGCGAGGGCTCGTACAGCCCGTTGCTCGCCGAAGTGGTGGGCTTCTCGGGCGACCGCGCCTACCTCATGCCCACCGGCGAGATTCACG
>JANPNT010000017.1:0-9192 GCA_031427655.1 Burkholderiales bacterium | reverse complement strand
CGGCCGCAGTCATCGCGGTGCCGCTGGCAAAAAAACTTGGCCTGGGCTCCATCATTGGCTACCTGGCTGCCGGCATGGCGATTGGGCCCTGGGGCCTGGTCAGCAATGTGCAGGACCTCCTGCACTTCGCGGAATTCGGCGTGGTGCTGATGCTGTTTCTGGTGGGCCTGGAACTGGAGCCGCGCCGCCTGTGGTCGCTGCGCAAACCCATCTTCGGTTGGGGCAGCGTGCAGTTGTTTGGGTCGGCCGCGTTGATGGTCGCAGCGGGCATGCTGGCAGGCGTGGATTGGCGCTTGGCGTTGGTGGCGGCTGTGGGTTTGGCGCTGTCCAGTACGGCCATTGGTTTGGGTGTGCTGAATGAGCGCAACTTGATGAACACCACCTCCGGCCAAAGCGTGCTGAGCGTTTCGCTGTTGCAAGACGTGGCCGCCATTCCTTTGTTGGCGCTGCTTCCCTTGTTGGCGGTGACGGGCGCGCAGGCGTCTGAAGGCGGCGGCTGGCTGGCAGCCGCCAAAGCGCTGGGCGTCATTGCCGCCATCGTGTTGGGTGGGCGCTTGTTGCTGCGCCCAGCGCTGCGCTGGATCGCGAGCAGCGACACGCCCGAGATTTTCACAGCCGCCTCATTGCTGCTGGTGGTGGCCACCGCTGCGCTCATGCAGTCGGTGGGTTTGTCGATGGCGCTGGGCGCCTTTTTGGCCGGAGTGCTGTTGGCTGAGAGCGAGTACCGGCGCGAGCTGGAAACCGACATCGAGCCCTTCAAAGGCTTGCTGCTGGGCCTGTTTTTCATTGCGGTGGGCATGAGCATCGACTTCGCTGTGGTCATCGGCCAGCCGCTGCTGATGGCCACTGTGGTGCTGGGTTTTTTACTGTTGAAGTTTGCGGTGCTGTGGGCGATGGGTCGTGCTATGCCGCTGCCCAAACCCGAGCGGCCGGTGTTCATGATTCTTTTGGCGCAAGGCGGTGAGTTCGGTTTTGTGGTGTTTCAAACGGCCGCGCAAGCGGGTGTGATCGGCGCACCGGCGTCTTCATTTTTGGTGGCGGCGGTGGCCATCTCGATGTTGCTCACACCGCTGTTGTTGGTGGCGGCAGACCGCTGGGTGACCCCCAAATTGGCAGCCCAGTCGGCACGCACCGAGGCCGAGATCAGCGAGCCGCAAAACCAAAGCGTCATCATTGCAGGCTCAGGCCGCTACGGCCAAATCGTGGCGCGTTTGTTGTTTGCCAACGGCATCAAACCAACGCTGCTGGACCACGACGCCGAGTCCATTGAAGCGTTTCGCCGTTTTGGATGGCGCGTGTTCTACGGCGATGCGACGCGGCTTGATCTGCTGCGCGTGGCAGGTGCCGCAAAAGCCAAAGTTTTGGTGCTGGCCATAGACGACATGGAGCAAAGCATCAAGGTTGCCAAATTGGCGCTGCAGCACTTCCCCAACTTGCGCTTGGTGACCCGTGCACGCAATGCCCGGCACTACTACGCGCTGCGAAATTTGGGCGTGCAATTTATCGAGCGCGAGACCTTTGACTCCGCCCTGATAAGCGGTCGCACTGTGCTGGAAAACCTGGGCTGGCAGCCGCACCAAGCGCGCAACTTGGCAATGCGTTTTCGACGCCACAACCTGGAGCAGCTCGACAAAATGGCCCCGCTTTGGAAAGACGAAGACCAATTGATTGCAGCGGCCAAACAAGGGCGTCAGCAGTTGGAAGAGTTGTTTGCGCAAGAGCGCGACGAGGCGGCGCAGCGGCGAGTGAAGGCGGGGTGGAGTGGCGAGGATTGATGCGCGATATGCGCTGGTACGTGTTGCCCCTCCCCCAAGGGCTACGAAGGAGCCCTTTCAGGTCTCTGGGGAGGGTTGGGGAAAGCTCAGAACAAGGCGCCAAGCGCTGCACCTCCAACTGATTGGCACCCGAAGTGACGCTCAATCGGTCACCCACCACCGTCGGTGCGGCGGGCAAGTTCAGCGTCCACACGTGTTTGATGCCAGGCCCGACGGTTTGCACGAGGTCCAACACCACCACGACGCCGGGCTTGATGAACAAGAACTCGCGCTGCCCCTTGCTGCGACAAGGCCGGCGGCGCGCTGGATTTACAAAGGAAAACCAGCGCGTTCAGTGAAGCGGAAGTTTGTGTGCGAAGTAACGCGTCCCGCCTCGCGCCCGACGCTTCCCTTCGCAGGCGATGCGCTCACCAAGTCAACTGACCGTGCCCAGGGCCCGCAAAATTTTCTCAGGAGTGAACGGCTGTGAAAACACGGCTGCATTCAACGGCAACAGCGCGTCGTTGATGGCGTTCATCACCGCCGCCGGAGCGCCAGCAGTGCCGGCTTCGCCCGCGCCTTTGGCACCGAGCTGCGAGCTGGCGGTGGGTGTTTGCACATGGGCCACCACGATGTCGGGCATCTCGCCGCTCATGGGCACCAAATAATCGGCCATGCTGCCGTTGAGCAGCTGGCCCGTGCTGTCGTACAAGCACTCTTCATACAACGCGCCGCCGATCCCTTGCACGATGGCGCCGCGAATTTGTTCGTCCACCAACATGGGGTTGATGACGCGGCCGCAGTCTTCCACGGCCCAATGTTTGAGCAGCTTCACAAAGCCGGTGTCGGTGTCGACCTCAACATAGGAGGCTTGCACGCCGTTGGTGAAGATGAAGGGATAGTCGCGTTGCGCATAGTGGCGCGTGACCATCAGCTCGGGCGTGAAACCTGACGGCAAAGTGTCTGGGCGGAAGTAAGCCACGCGGCCGAGTTCGCTCAGCGGCATCAAGCTTTCATGCGTGATGGCGTCGACCACCTCGTCGCGGCGCACGGCCAAAGTGCCAGCATCGCGGTTCAAAATGGCGGCAGCCACTTTGAGGATATTGGATTGCAGCGCCAAACCTGCCTGCAGCACCGCTTCGCCGCCGATGCCCGCGCCGCGCGAGGCCCAGGTACCACCGCCATACGGCGTCACGTCGGTGTCGCCTGTGACCACGCGCACGCGCTGCATGCTCACACCCACCGCGTCGGCCGCAATTTGCGCAAAGATGCCTTCACTGCCTTGGCCTTGCTCGCCCACGCTGACCAGCACCGTCACCGCGCCCGACGGCTCCAAGCGCGCCGTGGCTCCGTCCTGCGCCGCGATGCGCGCACCGCCCACGCCGTAAAAGGCGGCACCCGGGTTGGTCAATTCAATGAGGGTGGCAAAACCAATGCCGCGATAAACACCGCGCGCTTTGCATTCGGCTTGCTCGGCGCGCAGCGCGGGGTAATCCATGAGCAGCTCAATCTTGCGCAAGCAGACTTCGTGCGACAGCACTTCCAGCTTGATGCCCGAGGCTCCCACAGCCGGATATGCGTCGTCGCGAATCACATTGCGTTTACGGAAGGCCAGCGTGTCCATGCCCAATTTGTTGGCGGCCAAATCCACCAAGCCTTCGGTCACCGCGCAGGCGATGGGGTGGCCCACGCCGCGGTACTGGCAGGTCGGCGTTTTGTTCAAAAACACCACCTTCAAATTCGCGCGGTAGTGCTGGTGTTGGTACGGCCCGCCGGTGAGGTTGACCACCTGATTGCCTTCAATCGCGCTGGTGCGTGGGAACATCGAGTAGGGGCCGATGCCAGTGAGGTCGTCGATTTCAAACGCCAAGATGTCGCCGTCTTTGGACACGGCAATGCGGCCCTTGATGCGGTGCTCGCGCGCATGAATGTCGCTGGTGAACGACTCCAAGCGGTCGGCCACAAACTTGACCGGCCGCTTGAGCATGATGCTCAAGGCCACGGTGGCAAAGTCATCCGGGGAGGCATGCACTTTGATGCCACACGAGCCGCCTACGTCTTTGCAAATCACCCGCACCGCAGATTCATTCAGGCTGAATTGGCGCGCGTACAGGTCTTGCATCATGTGCGGCGCTTGCTGCGAGTGGTACACGGTCAGGCGCTGGTCGCCCGCGTTCCAGTCGGCAATTTGGCAGCGCGGCTCCAGCGTCACGCCGGTGTGGCGGCCGAAGTTGAAGGTCGCTTCGCAGACCACGGCCGCAGACGCGAAGGCCACGTCCACACCGCCCGTGTCCAGGCTGCGGGTGAAGCACAGGTTGTCGCCCAGCTCAGGATGGATCAAAGGCGTGGCGGGGTCGAGCGCGGTTTCCATGTGCACCGCCGCAGGCAAAAAATCCCAATCGACTTGCAGGTGTTGCACCGCGTCTTCGGCTTGCACCCGGGTTTCGGCCACGATGGCCACCACCGGCTCGCCTTGCCAGCAAGCGCGGTCAATGGCCATCGCGTATTGCGGGGCCGACTTCATGCCTGCCAAATGGCCCAGCGTGGCCACCCCACGGCTTGCAGATCGCGGCCACCTGCGCACCGTCGATCACGGCAATCACGCCGGGCATCTTTTCTGCGGCGGCGCGGTCTATTGCCGTGATGCGGCAATGCGCCACCGGTGAGCGCCAATAGACCACGTGCGCCATGCGCGGCAGTTTGATGTCGTCCACATAAGTGCCGCGCCCTTCGACCAGGCGCTGCGCGCCGGGGCGGCTGACCGACGCGCCGATGTAGCGTGGGTCGGCCGTGACGGCGTGCAGGTCGCGAGGAACGCGGTCGGGCGAATTCATGTGTTTACTCCAGATGAAGCCGCCGTCAACTCGCGGCTGGCCAACACCTCAGCTGCTTTGCGGCTGATCAATACATCACACACCGCGTCGACGATGGCTTGGTAGCCGGTACAACGGCAGTAATTGCCCGACATCCACAAGCGCACTTCTTCACGCGATGCGTTGGGTTGAGCCACCAACAATTCGGCCGCCGCCATCAACATGCCCGAGGTGCAGTAGCCGCATTGCAGGGCGTTACGCGCCACGAAGGCGGCTTGCAAATCACGCACCGTGCCGCCATCGGTGAGGCCTTCCACGGTCTCCACCGTGCGGCCATCGGCTTGCACCGCCAGCACCAAACAACCGCGCACCACGTTGCCGTCCAAGCGCACGGTGCAAGCACCGCACACGCCGTGTTCGCAGCCCAGGTGCGAACCCGTCAGGCCGAGGTCTTCACGCAAGAAATCGACCAAGTGTTGACGCGGTGCCACAGCGCAGTGGCGGGCGGTACCGTTGACGGTGAGGTGGATGGGGTGGCTGTGGGTCATGAAAGGCTCAGACAGCGGCTTGCTCGCGCATCAGGCCGGTCAGCGCGCGCCGCGCCAACACGCTGGCCAAGTGACGCTTGGTGTCGATGGAATTGGTGAGGTCGGCCATGGGATGCAGCTCGCGCTTTAAAGAGACCATGGCCGCGTCGATCAGCTCAGGCGTCAAGGGCTTGCCTTGCAGCAAAGCTTCACAGCGCGGCGCGCGCACGGGCGTGTTGCCCATGCCTAAAAACACGAGGCGCGCTTTGGTCAAGCTGACCGAATTCCGCTGCGCCGCCAAGGCCATGCCGACAATGGCGTAGTCGCCGTGACGCCGCGCCAGCTCGTCAAATACAAACACATCGGCAGCGCATCGCAGCGGCACTTCACAGGCCGTCACCAACTCGCCCTCGGCCAAAGCCGTGGTGTACAGGTCAATGAAAAAATCCTTCGCGGCCACGCGGCGCTCGCCCTGCGCGCTGCGCAACACAACCGTCCCTTCCAGGGCCACCAAGCAGGCTGGCCACTCGGCAGCAGGGTCGGCGTAGGCAATCGAGCCGCCCCAGGTGCCGAGGTTGCGAATAGCGCGGTGCGCAATGTGCGGCGCAGCGGCAGTGAGCAAGGGCGCGTGCTCGGCCACGACCAACGACGCTTCGATTTCGCTGTGAGTCACCAGCGCGCCAATGCGCAGCATGCCGCTCTGCAAGCTGATCCCTTTGAGCTCGGTGATGCCGCCGATGTCGATCAGGATGGTCGGCTCTGACAAACGCATGTTCAGCGTGGCCAACAAGGTTTGGCCGCCTGCCAGCAAGCGCGCTTGGTCGCCATGCTCGGCCATCAATCGAAACACGTCGTCGAGTGAAGTGGGCTTGGCGTAATCGAAGGGTGGGGCTTTCATGGGCAGTCTGAGGAATTCAAAGATGAGCTGTGAAGGCGGGATAGCTTGCTCTGCTGGGGTATGCACCGATGAAGCTGTTGACCAACCGGTTAACAATGCTAATCAGAATCAACCACTTGGTAAACAACGCGGCACCAGAGTTTCGTCAGCACTTACCCGCACGCGCTGTCTCCAATCGCTTATCGCCCATCGCCCATCGCTCATCGCCTATCGTCACTCTGCCTCATGACCGTTGTTTCAGCAGACCGCAAACGCCTGACCACCACCGAGCGCGAAGCTCAAATCGTGGCGGGGGCCATCCAGTTCTTTGCCGACCGGGGCTTGGACGGCCAACTGCGCGATCTGGCTAAAAACATCGGCATCACACATGCGCTGCTGTATCACTACTTCCCCACCAAGCAAGCCCTGATCGACCGTGTTTATGTGGAGCTGTTCGAAGGCATTTGGAAGCCCGAATGGGACCGCATATTGGACAACCCCAAGCTTGATGCGCACACCAAGTTCACCCAGTTCTACTGCGACTACGCACGTGCCATCTTTGCGCGGGAATTTGTTCGCATCTTGGTGTTTTCAGGCTTGAGTGACCGCTTGATTCCTGACCGGTTTTTTGTGCTGTTGCGCGAGCGCTTGTTCCCGCGCTTGATCCGCGAAACACGCCGCCACTGTGGTGTGGTGAGCCGCGCCAAGCCCAATGCGCGCGAGTTGGAATTTTTGATGGGCCTGCACGGCGGCATTTTCTACATGGGCCTGCGCCGCTCGGTGTACCAGCAAGAAGTGCATGGCGCAGAGGCTGCCGAACACGACAACACTTACATCACCGACCGCGTTCAGGGTTACCTGCTGTCGGTAAAAGCTGTGCTGTATCCGCAGCCCAGCATCCAACACTTGAAAGGACGATGACATGGCACTCTCGCTCAATCATTTCACCATTCGCACCATCGACCTCGAAGCCACGCGCCGCTTTTACGCCGACCTACTCGGTTTGACGGTGGGCCCGCGCCCTGCCTTCCCCTTCCCTGGCCTGTGGATGTACCGAGGTGATCACGCCGACGTGGCGAATGCCGTGGTTCACGTGATCCATTTGGACGGCTCCGACGAATCGGGACTCATGGGTTACCTCGGCGGAGATGACAAAGACCGCAAGCTTGCGATTGACAAAGACCGCAAGTTTGCGGTTGACGAAGACCGCAAGCTTGCAGTCAACGGCACCGGTGTCGTTGATCACATCGCATTTTTTGCCGACGGCTTGAAGGCCATGCTGGCGCACTTTGCCAAACACCAGGTTCAATTTGACGAGCGCACCGTGCCGGCCATCGGCCTGCATCAACTTTTTTTGCACGACCCCAGCGGCGTGAAGATCGAGTTGAACTACCCGGCCGCCGAACAAGCCGCGCGGCTGGCATCGGAAGCCCACGCGGCCCCATAGGCTGCCCCTCCCATGGCGCGCATCCTTGTTGTTGGCGGTTCTTTGGGCGGCTTGTTGGCCGCCAACATGCTGCTGCGCGACGGGCATGACGTGCAGGTGCTGGAGAAGGCAGAGGGCTCTCTCGATGGACGTGGCGCAGGCATCGTCACGCATGCCGCTTTGAGCGTGGCATTGCGCCGCTGCGGTGTGCCGCTGGACGAGACACTGGGCGTGAAAGTGGCGTCGCGTGTGGCGCTGGATGCGCAAGGACATGAGGTGGCGCGGTTGGACATGCCGCAATTACTCACCTCATGGAGCCGCCTTTACGCCTTGTTGAAACAAGCATTTCCGCCTGATCGAATCCATTGCGGCGTGACTGTGATTGAGGCGAACCAAGACGAAAGCAGCGTTCACCTGACCACCGACCGCAAGCTGCGTTTTGAAGGCGATTTGGCGCTGGCTTCAGACGGACTGCGCTCCGCGGTGCGTTCTCAATGGCTGCCCGAAGCGGCGCCCCGGTACGCCGGTTACATCGCGTGGCGAGGCGTGTGCGAAGAAGCCGTGTTGTCTGCCCACACCTTGACCACCGTGTTCGACCACTTCGGCTTTGGCTTGCCCGCCGGTGAACAGCTGATCGGCTACCCCGTGGCCGGTCTGAACAACGCCACCGCACGCGGTCAGCGGCGTTGGAACTTTGTTTGGTACCGGCCCGCCGCAGCAGACGTGCTGCAAGATTTGTTGACAGATGACGACGGGCTTCATCACCCGCTGGGCATCGCACCCCACCGCATGCGCAGCCGCCATGTGGCCGCTGCACGCGAGGCTGCGCACCAGTTGCTCGCGCCCCAGTTTGCCGAGATCATCGAACGCACTGCGCAGCCCTTCGTGCAACCCATCTTTGATGTTGCTTCAACGCGCCTGGCGTTTGACCGCATTGCCTTGATGGGCGACGCAGCCTTCGTCGCGCGCCCGCACGTCGGCATGGGCGTGACCAAAGCGGCCGAAGACGCTTTGGCGCTGAGCGACAGCATTCGTAAATTCGGTGCGACGTCTGCGGCCCTTAAGCGCTACGAATCCACACGCCTGCCTGCTGGTTTGTCTGTCGTGCAAAGAGCGCGCAGCCTGGGCGCTTACCTGCAAGGGCAAGGGCAACGGCAAGCGCAAACCGCAGCGGGTGCGATGCCCATCGAGCGCGACGCTGACGCAGTTTTGCGCGAGACCGCCATTGATTTGGGCGCACTGCGAGACAGCGCTGACTCACCCATCACTCAAGCCGCATTTCATTGACTTTCCAACGCGTTTCCACCACGTTTTCACCGCTCTTTCACGTCCAACCCCGGAGACAAAAATGTCAAACCAACTTTTCAACCCGCGCCGCCGTCGCATCCTCACAGCGGGCAGCGCGGTCGCCGCTTCGCCCTTCCTGTTCAACATTGTCAAAGCACAAGGCGCGCCGATCAAAATTGGTTTTCCGGTGCCGCTGACCGGCGCGTTTTCAGCCGAAGCGCAAGACCAAGTTCGCGCCGCTGAAATTGCCATTCAAGAATTCAACGACGCCGGTGGATACGCGGGCCGCAAAGCAGAGTTGCTGGTGCGCGACGACAAACTCAACCCCGGTGAAGCCGCCACGCGCACGCTGGAGTTGATCGAAAAAGACAAGGTCAATTTCATCGTGGGTTCGCTGTCAGCGGCCACGCAGTTGTCGATCAACGCCGTGGCGCGTGACCGCAAGATCATCTTCAACTCCATCAGCCAATCTGACGCAATCAACGAGGCCAAAGACTGGAGCCTGTAC
>JANPNT010000016.1:0-6405 GCA_031427655.1 Burkholderiales bacterium | reverse complement strand
GGCTGCCTGGGTGGCGAGGAGTTTGTGGTGGTGCTGCCGGGCTTGAATCAAGACGGTGCTTTGTTGGCTGCTTTGTTGGCTGCTTTGTTGGCTGCTGAGCGCCTGCGTGCCGTGGTGGCGAACTCGCCGCTGGAAGTGCCTCAAGAGCAAGTTGCCAGGTCGGTAAGCATTGGCGTGGCGCAGTGGGGCCGTTACCCAAAAGAAACCACGCGCCTGCTGATGCGGGCAGACGAAGCGCTGTACGAAGCCAAACAAAACGGCCGAGACCGTGTGGCTTTGGCCGAATCTTCGGCGGCTTAAAGAGCCCCCAAGACAGAGCGCCCAGGGCAGAGCTCCCAAAGCAGAGCGCCCAAGTCGGCGGGCTCAGCCCAACTTCTTGCGCTTCGGCTTGCTGGCTTTTGACTGAGGGTCGTGAGCTTTCAGCCATCCAAAAAACTCGCCGTACCAAAGCTTGGAATTGCGCGGCTTCAAGATCCAGTGGTTTTCATCCGGGAACCACAGCAAGCGTGAATTCACACCTTTCGCTTTGAGGGTGTTGTAGTAAGCCAGGCCTTGGCCGTCGGGCACGCGGTAGTCGAGTGCGCCGTGGATCACCAAGGTAGGCGTTTGCATAGCGGCCACGAAAGTGCTCGGGCTTTGCGAAGCCACTTTCGCGGCGTCTTCCCAGTACCAAGCGCCCAGTTCTTTGGCGTGCCAGGTGTAGGCGTCGTCGGCAAACATGGCTTGCCAGTCAAAGCAACCGGCGTGGCACACATAGGCTTGGTAGCGCCCAGCGGGCACGTGGCCGTTCATCCACGCCACCATGAAACCGCCGTAGCTGCCGCCGGTGGCGAACACGCGCTTTTTGTCCACCCACGGTTGGCTGAGCAGCCAGTCGGTGCCAGCCTCAACGTCTTGCAACTCCAGCTCGCCCCAACGGTGGGTGATGCTGTCGAGGAAGTCGAAGCCAAAGCCGCTGGAGCCGTGATAGTTCACGCCGGCCACGATGTAGCCCTGCGCAGCGAAAACTTGGTTGTTCCAGCGGTAGTGGAAGGTGTCGCCCGCGGCAACGTGAGGGCCGCCGTGGATGTTGTTCATCACCGGGTACTTTTTCTTAGCGTCGAAGCCGGGCGGATACACCACCCACATTTGCACCTCGTCGCCATTCGCACCTTTCAGGCGCACGTCTTGGGTGGTGCCGAACTTGAATTTCGCTACGGCTTCATCGTTGAATTTTTCGATGCGCACAGGCGCTTGGTCGCCTCGCAGTGCGTGAACGTGTGCCGGGTGGTTCATCGCGTCAGCGGCGCTCACGATCACATCGGCCGCGCAGTCGAAGCTTTGCACCCATCCGCCTTGCACCACCACTGCCGCGGTGCGCGCAGTCAAGTCAAAGCGGTAGACGTTGCAGCGGCCGTGGTCTTCGGCGCTGAACAACACGGCGGCGGCGTCGTCGCTCCAGCGCAGCGGCGCGTTCACGGGGTGATCCCAATCGGCGCTGACCACCGCCCACGTGCCGCCTGTGTCCAGCACCGACAGTTGCCCCGGCATGGTGTGCTTCAAGCCTTGGTGGCTGGCGATGAAAGCGATTTGTTGGCCATTCGGGCTGTAGCGTGGCGCGTCGAAATCCCAGGCGGCGTCGGTCGCGGCGAAATGAGTTTTGCCGCTGCGCACGTCGATTTCGACGAGGGCCTTGCAGTGGTCCAAACGCTTTTCGGCGGCAGGGTCAAAAACGAAGGCGATGCGTTTGCCGTCGGCAGAAATATCAAAGGTGTGGGCGTCAGCGTCAGAGCGCGGCAGCTCAAAGTCTGTGCCTTCAAACAGGTCGCGCACCCGGCCGCTGGCCACCTCCAACACATGCAAGTGCGGCACGCGGCCCATGGGCAGGTTGTGGTCCCAGAACCGGTATTGCGCTTCGCTGGTGACGTAGCCAGTTTCTTTGCGGTCTTTGAATTCTTTGTGACGTTTGGCTTGCGCCTTGCTGCCTTTTTCACCCGGCCACACCCACGAAACAAAGGCAATGCGTTTGCCGTTGGGGAACCACTTGAAAGCCTCAATGCCGCAGGCGAACTGGCTGACGCGCTGGGCTTCGCCCCCGTCTGGGGCCATCACATACAACTGCGGCGTGTCGTCTTTTTTGCCTTGCTGCTCGCGCTTGGCGACAAAGGCAATGCGGTCGCCTTGGGGCGACCATGCGGGCTGGCCGTCTTTGTCACTGGCGCTGGTCAGGCGGCGTGGTTCGCCGCCAAAGGTGCTGAGCAACCACAGGCTGGTGCTGCTGTTGTTGTGTTCCATGGAGAAGCTCGACACCGAGCAAACAGCTTGCGCGCCGTCGGGCGACAGCGACAAGCCGCCAACCCGTTGCAGCGCCCACAAGTCTTCAACTGTGATGGGTTTTTTGTTCTTTGTCATGGAGTTCACCGGGGTTTGACGAGTTGCCACTGCAAGTGCGCTTTGACGGTCGGCCACTCGCTTTGAATGATGCTGTAGACCGCCGTGTCGCGCAGCGTGCCGTTGGGTGAGCGCGAGAAGTTACGCAACACGCCGTCCAGCTTGGCACCCAAACGCTCAATGGCTTTGCGACTTTGGTGATTGAAAAAATGGGTGCGAAATTCCACCGCAATGCAGTCCAACACCTCAAACGCATGCGTCAGCATCAGCAATTTGCACTGTGTGTTCAGCGGCCCGCGCTGCGCGCTGGTGGCCGTCCAGGTGCTGCCAATTTCAACGCGGTGGTTGACACTGTCGATGTTCATGAAAGTGGTCATGCCCACGGCTTTGCCTGCCGCGTTGCGCACAGTGAACGGCAACATCGAACCCGCTGCTTGCAAGCCCAGGCGGCGTTGAATTTCAGCGGGCATGCCGTCGGGCGTGGGGATGGGCGTGTACCAGAGTTGGTGCAATTCGCCGTCGTTGGCAGCGTTGCTCAGCTCCGCCGCATGCCACATCGCCAAAGGCTCCAGGCTGGCGTGCTCACCCTTCAGGGTGACGTTGGATGCAAACGTCACGGCTTTTTGGGGTTCTGCTGTTTGGCGTACCAAGTGCGGGCCAACTTCACACCCAATCCACCGCCCACACCCACCATGGCAATGCCTATGATCACGCTGGTGTCGTAGCCGGATTGGTTCAAAAAGTCAAAGCCCAGCAATTTGGCCAGCAAAGCGCCTGCAGACGTGCCCAGCAAAAAGCCTGCAGCGTCCGCCAGGCCCGAGCCCAAAGCAATGGAAGTTTTCTTGTCCATCTTTTTTGATGTCAAGACTGATCAGCGGTTGTGCTTTTGCATGAACACCAGTTTTTCGAACAGAGAAACGTCTTGTTCGTTTTTTAGCAGCGCACCCAGCAGTGGTGGCACCACCACTTTGTCGTCTTTGCTCTGCAGCACACCGGCAGAGATGTCTTCCGCCACCAGCAATTTCAACCAGTCGAGCAGCTCGCTGGTGGACGGCTTCTTCTTCAAGCCGGGCAAGTTGCGCACATCGTAAAAACTCTTCAGCGCCGCACCGAGCAAATCTTTTTTCAGGGTGGGGAAGTGCACGTTGACGATGGCTTTCATCGTCTCGGCATCGGGGAACTTGATGTAGTGGAAAAAGCAGCGCCGCAAAAAGGCATCAGGCAGTTCTTTTTCGTTGTTTGAGGTGATGAACACCAACGGGCGGTGCACCGCGCGAATCAGCTCGCGCGTTTCGTACACATAAAACTCCATGCGGTCAATTTCGCGCAGCAAGTCGTTCGGGAATTCGATGTCGGCCTTGTCAATTTCGTCAATCAGCAGCACCACCGGTTGAGGCGCGGTGAAGGCTTGCCACAGCACGCCTTTCAAGATGTAGTTTTGAACGTCTTTGACTTTTTCTGAGTTCTCAGCACCGGCAATTTGGCTGTCGCGCAGGCGGCTCACGGCGTCGTATTCGTACAGGCCTTGCTGCGCTTTGGTGGTGCTTTTGATGTGCCACTGCATCAGCGGCATGTTCAGCGCCTGTGCCACTTCCTCGGCCAACATGGTCTTGCCGGTGCCGGGTTCGCCCTTGATCAGCAGCGGGCGTTTAAGCATCGACGCGGCGTTCACCGCCAGCATCAAGTCGTCGGTAGCAACGTAGTTTTGAGTGCCTTGGAATTTCATTTAGTGCGGGCCTTTGACGGTCAAAGCGAGGGTATTTAGAGAGTGCAAGTTCAGTATAAGGTGCGCCTTTATAATGCGAATTTGCTTGGATATCACTCTCGCGTAACATGAAAAAACTGACTTTCTCGATGCTGGCGCCCATCGCACTTTCCTTGCTCTGCGGCTTGACTTCTTTTGCCAGAGCGCAAGACGCCAAACCCGGTGACAGGACGGCCGGTGAGAAAAAAGCTGCAATGTGCATAGGCTGTCACGGCATCCCTCTGTACCAAGCCAGCTTCCCTGAAGTTCATAAAGTGCCGATGATTTCGGGGCAAAACGCTACGTACATCGTCAACGCGTTGACTGCCTACAAAAAGGGCGACCGCAAACATCCGACCATGCGCGGCGTTGCGACTACGCTGAACGACCAAGACATGGCCGATTTGGCGGCTTATTACGAGACTCAGCCCAAATCAGCTGGCATGCTGCCCGTCAAGGCCTCCGAGCCTTCAGCGCGCGTGGCCGAGTTGGTCAAAAAAGCCAACTGCGTGTCGTGTCACGGCGAAAATTACAGCAAGCCCATCGACGCCAGCTACCCGAAATTGGCCGGTCAACACCCCGACTATTTGTACGTGGCTTTGAAGGCGTATCAAACCGAAGGCAATCCGCAAGTAGGGCGCGCGCACGCGGTAATGAGCGGCATGTCCAAGCTGTACACACACGCCGAGTTGAAAGACATGGCCAAGTACATAGGCTCGCTTGACGGTGAACTGAAAACGGTCGCGCAATCAAGATTCCGTTGAAGCGATGAAGGTAGTGTGTTCAAAGGGCCGCTGCTTCAGCGGCTTTTTTCATTTCCGTTCGGGTTTTTCGGCGTGACGAAGTTGGCAACTCGGCCCTACACTTCGCCGATTTCTAACTGCTGGAATGCCGATGAAACGCCTGCTTCTTGTCACGTCTTTCGCTGCCGCCCTTGCGGCTCTCGCGGCCTTGCCGTCCCAAGCGCAAACCTTGCGGTGGGCCAGTCAAGGCGACGCGCAAACCATGGACCCGCATTCGCAAAACGAGTCGCTAACCAACTCCATCAATGGTCAGGTGTATGAGCTGCTGGTGTCGCGTGACAAAAAACTGGTGCTCACGCCCACCCTGGCCACCGAATGGCAACAACTGTCGCCCACACAATGGCGCTTCAAGCTGCGCCCGAACGTGAAGTTTCACGACGGCACTCCGTTCACGGCCGACGACGTTGTGTATTCGGTGATCCGCGCACGCGAAGGCACCTCAGACATCAAGGTGTACGCCAACGCCGTCGGCGAACCCACCAAGATCGACAACCTCACGGTCGAGTTCAAAACCAAAGAAGTGAATCCGGTGTTCCTGGAGCACATGGCCACCATCCAGATCATGAGCAAGGTGTGGAGCGAAAAGCACAAAGCCACCAAGGCCATCGACTACAAAAACAAGGAAGAAGGCTTTGCCACCTTCAACGCGAACGGCACCGGGCCTTTCATGTTGGTGTCTCGCCAGCCCGATGTGAAAACCGTGTTCAAGCGCAACCCGGCGTGGTGGGGCCCGACCGACGGCAACATTCAAGAGGTGATCTACACGCCCATCAAGAGCGACGCCACCCGCGTGGCGGCCTTGTTGTCGGGTGAGTTGGATTTCATCCTCGACCCAGCTCCGCAAGACGTGGCGCGCTTGCGCGCATCGCCGGGCGTGAAGATCATCGACGGCCCTGAAAACCGTGTAATTTTCATCGGCATGGACCAGGCTCGCGACGAGCTGCTGTACAGCAGCGTCAAAGGCAAAAACCCGTTCAAAGACATTCGCGTGCGCAAGGCGCTGTACGACTCGATTGACATTGAGACGATACGCAGCAAGCTGATGCGCGGCCAAGCATTCCCTACTGGCGGCATCACACCGTCGCCCTTGGCCGCTTTCAACGACCCGGCCATCGAAAACCGCCGTCCGTACGACTTGGAAGGTGCGAAGAAATTGATGATCGACGCTGGTTATCCGCAGGGCTTTGAAGTGACCCTGGACTGCCCGAACAATCGCTACATCAACGACGAAGAGCTGTGCCAAACCTTGGCGGTGATGTGGTCGAAGTTGAACGTGAAAATTCGCGTCAACGCCATGCCGCGTGCCACGTACTTCCCCAAGGTGCAGAAGTTCGACACCTCGCTGTACATGCTGGGTTGGGGTGGCGCCAGCACCGACGCCGAAAGCACGCTCACACCCGTGTTGCGCAGTCGCGGCGAAGGGGGTGTGGGCTCATGGAATTTCGGTGGCTTCAAGAACGTGAAGCTCGACGAATTTGCCACCGCCTC
>JANPNT010000015.1:0-2577 GCA_031427655.1 Burkholderiales bacterium | reverse complement strand
AATGCAAGAAACCTCATCGCCTTGCCGGGCTTTGAGGTTTCAGGGGCCGAGGCCACGAGGAGTTTTGCAGACGCTTCATTGACAAAGCCACCTCTTGGGTGGCCTTGTCGTCGCCTGTCCATCCACAAGGACAGTGCATCTGTGCGTCTGCGCGGTGCAATGACGCGTATTGTAATCACAGTTTTGAGGGATGTCAAACCCTCCTGTTGATGAGCATTTGTCGTGCGCCCACGATCAGCGCGTACAGCCCTTCCAGCGTTTCGCCCACCTGCTGTGCCGCTTTGCGTGGCTGGCCTGAGTACACGTAGCACCACCTCACTGCGAATCGATGCTGCTCGGGTAGCGCACTGACGCCCTTCTCGACTGCCTGCGCGTCCAGCGGATCCAATGGCACGCTTGCTTGCGCGCCTGTCCATATCTCGCTTGCCTTAAAACCACGCCACATCGGGTGCACCCAGCTCGACGCCCTTGGCCGCACCCACCGCGCCCAATTGATCAGCCGCTCGTGCATCGGCTCGTGGGCGAATAAAACAGAGTTGAAATCAATCGGCGTTTTCGTCATGCGGCCAATTCCGCATACCGGCTCGAGGTGGTTTCGTCCCCACCGTGATCTGCCGACCAGCGGTCATTTTGGATAGCGCTGAACAACGCACGCGTGGGATGAACTTCGCCCACAAAGTCCACCCTACTTTTGCCGTTAGCGCGCGCGTTAACAAAGTTGTGCGGGTGGATGGTTCGGCCCGTCTGGACAAAATAAGCAAATGCGGTACATGCCAGCTTCTCGTCCGCGCAGAGTTGGACTTTCTGACATGCAAACTTCTTGCAAGGCGGTTGTCCCTCGTCTTCAATGGCTTCAAATAGGTTTTTCAAAGCGGCTGTCTCCTTTTGTGAGCAATCTGATTCATGGCTGCGCGCAGCCGATCCGTTGCACGCAAACCTCGACCGCGTATTGCTTTCGCGCCACCAGCCGTTGTTCATAGCCCCACGTCACGCGCGGGTCGTTGTCGGGCACACCCAGCCAATCGGCAACACCATCTCTAACGGCCTTCATCGCGCCCCGCAAGTTGTCGTCGTCAAGGATGCCCGCCGATTCGCGGGTCAGCGTCACCAGCAGCGGTTCTGACACCGTGACGGACCCTGTGGATCGCATGTACTTCCAGGCTTCGGTGCGGTGCATCTTTGTCAGCTTCGCGCGGGCGAAATGGTGCATACCAAGTAGGCAATTAGTGCTTTCTGTTTTCAGAGGCATGCGGACGGTGCGGTTCATCCTGGCAAGTTCATTTCGCGCGCCAGACAAAGCGCATCAGCCTTGCGCTCTTCCAGCTCGATAAGCAACTCGCACTCGTGCTGGATCTTCCGCAGGTCTTGGATGCCGCCTTTGTCACGCCAGCGCGTGATGCGCTTGACGATGCAGCCCTCCAAAAATCCGAGGTCGTTTGCATGGATGTATTCCACCGGCTGTATGGCCCTGTTGCGGTAGTGATCGCCGCCCGGCTGATTGGCTAAAGCCGAGGGGCGATCATCTTTGGACGGTTGTTGCCACAGCATCAGTAAGCCCCCGTGAAAGTGTTCGTGCGGCGTGGCGCAGCGGTGAAGCCTGGGCACACCGTCACCGTGTACAAAGGCCGACCGGCGTCGTCATGCGGCAGATACGGCGGGTCGTCTTTGCCCCATCCTTGCCGTTGCGCCGCCTGCTTTCGCTTTGCGGTTTTGCCGACTTCGTTCCAGGCGGCCGAGGCGGCTTTTGAATCTGCGCTTGGCTTTGGCGCGGCCTTGACGACTTGGGCGGCGTAGGCATTTCGTGCTTCGGCTGTCAAGAACCAGCGATTGCCTTTGCTGCACTTCCATACGTGCAGCAGACCGCGGTTGAGGAGCAGGCTTGCCGTTGTTCCAACCGCTTTTGTTACCCTGCCGGGAACTTCCCTTGTTGCCACACCGTCAGGCAGAGCGGCCAGTTCCAGCAACTGCTCGCGGATGCTGTTTCGCTTGCGCAGGAATGCCGCAAGCTGTTCAGGGCTGACGGCGAAGGCCACGCCACGGCCTTTGCCGACCCGCGTGATGAGCCCGCGCCCCACGAGTTTCTTAAAGTCGCAGATGACTTCGGTTCTTGTGCGCGGCGCAAACTGATCGGATGTCATCGGCCCCTTGGCTGCGGCCATCTTGTGCATATACGTCGATGTGTGGGTCATGCGGTTTGCTCCTCTGTAATTTCCGGCCATTCCTTGCGCCACTGACCATCCGACTTGATGCGAGCGCGTGTGGCTGCGGCGTACTTCGTTTCGAGCAGGCGGCGTTGATCGCGGGGGAACAAACCTAGGCTGCCGATCAATGTGTGGCACCCCCTGCGGCCCGGTTCATCGGCGCAAAGTGCGTAGCAGCCCCGGTCGTCCGACTTGAGGCCAAGTCCCTTGCCCTCATCGCTGTGCGCGCACTGGCTTGGCGCCCCCTTTTTGCAGTGGATGCAGTCCATCAATGCGACTAGGCGGCGGTAGTCTTCCGAGCGCCACGGCTGCTGCTTCGGCAACGGCACACACATCGTCGCTGGCGGATCGCGGCGTAGGACGACTTCGCGCGGGC
>JANPNT010000014.1:0-2873 GCA_031427655.1 Burkholderiales bacterium | reverse complement strand
TACGGCTTGAGCAAAGAGGCGCTCGATGCTTACGCGTTCGCCAGTCACCAGCGCGCGATGGCCGCTACATCGGCCGGGGCATTCAAAGACGAGATCGTCTCGATCGAAGCCATCCTCGCCGATGGCACCCGCACCGGCGAGCTGCACAGCATCGACGAAGGCATACGCTTCAACGCCACGTTGGAAGGCATCAGCTTGGTGAAGTTGTTGCAGGAAGGTGGCTGCATCAGCGCGGCCAACGCCAGCCAAATTTGTGACGGCGCCAGCGGCGTGATGGTGGTGAACGAGCGTGGTTTGAAAACTTTGGGCGTGCAACCGCTGGCGCGCATTCACCACATGTCGGTGCTGGGCCACGACCCCGTCATCATGTTGGAAGCACCACTGCCTGCCACCGAGCGTGCGTTGAAAAAAGCAGGCATGCGCATCAACGACATCGACCTGTTTGAAGTGAACGAAGCCTTTGCCTCGGTGCCCTTGGCGTGGCTCCAACACAGCGGTGCCGACCCAGCGCGCATGAATGTGAACGGTGGCGCGATTGCGCTGGGCCACCCGTTGGGCGCGTCGGGCACCAAGTTGATGACCACCTTGGTTTACGCCTTGAAACATCAAGGCAAACGCTACGGCCTGCAAACCATGTGCGAAGGCGGCGGCATGGCGAATGTGACGATCATCGAGAGCTTGTGATGTGCGGGTTCAACATCGACTGACGTCGGCACGAAGCTTGCGGCTGCGAAGGCTCAGGTGCACACCTGCTACACCCAGCCTTCAACTTTTTAGGAAGCTCACATGCCGCGCTATTTGACTTTGTTGCCGCGAGTTTTTCGTTGGCTGGCCTTGGCAATGAGTGCGTCGATTGCAGCGAACGCGCATGCCAAACCCAACGCAGCGCGCGCCTGCCTGACCGATTGCACGCCGCGCATCGGCATCGTCTCGGCCTTTGGGGAAGAGGCTAAAGTTTTGATCTCGCAAACCAAGAACAAGCGTGTGCATGTGGTCAACGGCAACCGCTACACCACGGGCGATTTGCGCGGCAACAAGGTGGTGATCGTGCTCAGTGGGGTGAGCATGATCAACTCGACGATGGTCACGCAAAACATGATCAATCACTACAAGATTGAGCGCTTGGTGATGAGTGGCATTGCAGGCGGCGTGAACCCCGCCAACCACGTGGGCGACGTGACCATTCCGCAGCGCTGGGCCATGCCGATGGAGGTGTATTGGAGCCACGATTCTGCTCTGCCCGCGGCTTGCGGCGAGCCGGGCGATGTGTCTTGCTTGGGTTTGAAATTGGCGCAAGCGGGAGGCAAAGCGGTTGAGCCTTTCAGCCTTCCCGGAGCCTCAGGCGCAAAGGTTCCCACTGGCCTGTTCATGCGCGAAAACTTCGTCATGACCTCAGCGAATGCGCCCAAGGGCGAATTCAAATTCGACTACGAAGTAGACCCGGCCATGTTTGCCGTGGCCAACCGAATCAAACCTAACTTGGCTCGCTGCGGGCCGCGCGCCGTGAAGTCACCCGGTGCGGAGCCCGACCCAAAAATGTGCGTGGCGCAGCAACCCAAAATCGTGCTCGGTGGGCGCGGCGTCTCCGCCACGGTGTTCTTGGCCAACGCGAGCTACAGAACTTATTTGTTTGAAGCTTTGCAAGTTCAAACCTTCGAGATGGAAACCGCCGCGCTGGCCCATGTGGCCTACGCCAACCGCATTCCCTACATCGCGTTTCGCAGCCTCAGCGACTTGGCCGGTGGCGAAGAATTCAATGCCGATGTGGCGGCTTTGTTCTCCAGCGGTTTGGCTGAGACCAATGAAGCCGAGGTAACGCTGGCATTTCTGCAGGCTTGGTCTGAGCGCGGAACGAAGCGCGCGAAGACAGTCACAGCCATGGCCAAGCCGTGAAGAAGCTCATTGGCTTCATCTTGTGTCTGTTGGCGTTCAACGCCCACAGCCAAACCGCAGACGCTCCACGCGCCTTGAAGGTGCTCATCAGCAGCATGTTCGTGCCCGAAGCCACGCGGTGGATCAGGCCACTCAAGCTCACTGAAAAAATCAATCCGCCCGGTCAGTTGCCCGGCCTGTTGCCCGGCAGTTCGGCGCTGCGCTGAAACACCCACGATGTGTGCTTGATGGTCACCGGCATGGGTCACGCCAACGTGGCGGCGTCCACTATGGCGGTGACCTTGGACGCGCGCTTCGATCTGCGCCGCACTTATTTCTTGATCGTCGGCATTGCAGGCATTGAACCCGCACAGGGCACGGTGGGCACCGCCACCTGGGCGCGCTACTTGGTGGACTCCGGCATTGCGCATGAGCTGGACGTGCGCGACATGCCGAAAGCGTGGCGCACCGGCCACCACGGCCTGATGACCAAAGGCCCTGACGAGAAGCCCAAGTTCGAGTACCACACCGAGTACGCCCAGTTCGACGAAGCCCTGCTGCAAAAAGCGCTGGCCCTGACGAATGGGGCCACGCTGGCCGACAACGACAAGACCCGCGCCGACCGCGCGAAGTAGAAAAAGGCATCCGCGAATCAACCGCCCCAAGTGGTGCAGTGCGACACCCTGGGTGGCGACACTTGGTGGCACGGCAAACAGTAGGGCGAGCACGCCAGCGCCTGGATGAAGTTGCTGACCGACGGGCTAGGCCGCTACTGCACCACGCAGCAAGAGGACAACGCCACGCATAACGCCTTGATGCTCGCCGCAGCGGCAGACAAGGTTTATTTGAAGCGCTTGGCGGTGCTGCACACAGGGTCAACACCGATTTCCGTTTGAACGTGTCGAAGCCGGTGTCTTTGGTCTACAACGATGTGGTGCAAGAGAACCCCATCCTCAAAGGTTTTCGGGTGTTTGACATCAAGCCGCATTGAAGTGCTGGCC
>JANPNT010000013.1:0-4642 GCA_031427655.1 Burkholderiales bacterium | reverse complement strand
CGGGTGCGACGCCAGGCGTGGACGGTCGGGCCGCCCTGGCGAGCTGTCTGGCCATGAGCTACAGCATCGAGCTCGCACGCGCAGGAATCGAGGGTGCGCTCAGAGGTTTGCCCGATGTTCTTCAGGCTCGGTACCGGCAATGCGCTCGAGCACGCGTTGCGACAGCCGGGCTGGTCGACGTGCAGTTGAGCCATCCGGCAACGACCCTTCATTACGCCGACGCCGACGCCGACGCCGACGCCGATGCGGCCTGCGACGCGGCCTTCCTCTCCGGACCGGTCGCGCTCGCCTACTCCCGATTCGATGAATCGACGCGTTTTTCGGTCCGCGCCGAATTTCTGGCTTCGATCGAGCCCTGGAGAAATGGCCAGCGGTTCGAGATTCCCGGTACGTTCGTGATCGGTTCTGGGCAGAGACCTGAGGCCACGGTTGACGCGTAAAGAATGCGGCCTTCGTGCTGCGCGCCTGCCTAGACGCAGATCCGCCCGTGACGCCTATGACAAGGCTTCAGCGTTGCGCTTGTTTTTGGTGGGCAAGACCGGACACGCGGACAGCTAAGAAATAAGGGTGAATTGCAAGGCACGAAGTTATCTCCGTCGTCGCGTGCGCCGCTTTCTGCTGGCTGTTGCATCATCGTCGCCTGCACCGCCCAGCGCGCCGTCAAATCACCCGGACTTTCTTCATGCCCATTTGGAAACGACCCATCTCCGTCGAGCTGCTCACCGACATTCAACACAACACGGCGGTCAGCCACTTGGGCATCGAATTTTTGGAGGTCGGTGACGATTTCATCCGTGCGCGGGTGCCCGTGGATGCCCGGACGATTCAGCCTTACGGCTTGCTTCATGGCGGAGTGAGCGTGGTCTTGGCCGAAACCTTGGGCTCTTGTGGCGCCGCTTACGCCACGCCTGAAAACTGGCGCGCCGTGGGCCTGGACATCAACGCCAATCACATTCGTGGCGTGATGTCGGGCTGGGTCACCGGCGTGGCGCGGCCGGTGCACATCGGCAGGTCAACACAGGTGTGGCACATCGATTTGCACAACGAAGCAGGTGAGTTGACCTGCGTGTCGCGCATCACAATGGCCGTGCTGGCGCCAGCTGTGACACCGGCGCTGGCATCGCCGGGTGCAAATCCGGATGCAAATCTCACGACGGAAAATACGAAGTAGTCGGTTGGCTCAGACTGCTTTCTTCGATGTGATGCTGCAGTAACACTCTGCGAATCTACGACTTTCATCTTAGGAACTGAATATGAAACGCATCGCCTTGTTCGTGCTGACCAACCTCGGCGTCATGCTGGTGTTGGGTTTGGCGGTGAACCTGTTGGGCCTGAACCGCTTTCTCACCGCCAACGGCCTGGACCTCACGTCTTTGCTGGGGTTTTCGCTGGTGATGGGTTTTGGCGGCGCCTTCATTTCGCTGCTCATCAGCAAGCCGATGGCGAAGTGGACAACCAAGCTCACTATCATCAACAATTCGAACGACCCCACGCACGCGTGGCTTGTGGCCTCGGTAGACCGCTTGGCGCAGAAGGCGGGCATCAAGATGCCTGAGGTCGGCATTTACGAAGGCCCGGCGAATGCGTTTGCAACCGGCGCGTTTAAAAACTCGGCGCTGGTGGCGGTGTCTACCGGCTTGCTGCAAGACATGAACCGGGAGGAAGTGGAAGCCGTGTTGGGCCACGAGGTGGCGCACGTGGCCAACGGCGACATGGTGACCATGGCGCTGATCCAGGGCGTGATGAACACCTTTGTCGTGTTCCTGTCGCGCGTGATCGGTTATTTCGTTGACAAGGTGGTGCTGCGCAACACCAACGACGGCCCCGGCATTGGCTACTACGCCACCACCATCGTGTTGGACATCTTGCTGGGTGTGGTGGCCGCCATCATCGTCGCCTGGTTTTCACGCCAACGCGAATTCCGAGCCGATGCGGGTGCGGCCAACTTGATGGGCCGCAAGCAGCCGATGATCAATGCGCTGGCACGACTCGGCGGTTTGGACCCGGGCGAGTTGCCCGAGACCATGCAGGCCATGGGCATCAGCGCTCGACCGAGCGGCGTGATGGCACTGTTCTCCAGTCACCCGCCGATGGAAGAGCGCATTGAGCGCTTGAAGCAAGCGGCTTGATCGGCTTCAGTGATTCACCGACTTGAACCACGCCAATCCGGCTGAGGTGCCGCCCGCCACCGCGCCGCGGGCGGGTCGGTACTCGCAGCCGACCCAGCCGTCCCAAGCGCCGTTGGCCGACAACTCGTCAATCAGCTTGAACAGGTCAGGGTGGTTCAGCTCGCCGATGTCGGGCTCGTGGCGTTCGGGCACACCGGCAATTTGGATGTGACCGACGCGTCCGGTGGGCAGGTCGTGGCGTAACTTCATGGCCACATCGCCCTCGACAATTTGGCAGTGATACAGGTCCATCTGCACCTTCAGAATGGCAGCGCCGATGGATTGAATGATGCGGTGGGCCTCAGCTTGGCGGTTCAAGAAGAAACCGGGAATGTCACGCGTGTTGATGGGCTCAATCAGCACATCGCGGCCTGCGCTGGCGGCCAGCTTGGCGGCCCAGACGAGGTTGGCTTCATAGGTGGCTTGCAGGTGTGAGCGGTCGGCGTCCTTTGGTGCCAAGCCTGCCATGACGTGCACGCGCGGGCAGTTCAAAGCGTCGGCGTAAACCAATGCTTGCTCGAAGCCGCTGCGGAATTCTGCTTCGCGGCCGGGCAAGCACGCGGTGCCGCGTTCGCCTGCGTCCCAGTTTCCGGGCGGCGCGTTAAACAGTACTTGCCGCAGGCCGTGGTCGGTCAAGCGCTGCTTCAATTCTTTCGCGTCGAAGGCAAAAGGGCAGAGGGAAGAGGTATTCCACGGCCTTGAAGCCGTCGGCTGCGGCGGCAGCAAAGCGGTCGAGGAAAGGGTGCTCGTTGTAGAGCATGGAGAGGTTGGCAGCGAAGCGGGGCATGGTGTGTTCTCTGTGAAAAGTGACTCAAGGTTTGGTCGCTGCGGCCACAGGCAAACGCGGTGCCTTGGCCAAGAATTCAGCGAACGCCGGTGCCCAGGCACGCCGGGGTTTTCTACGATGTGACCCGCGCGCGCTGCGCCCAGTTCAGCTTGCACGGCCAGCACTGCGGCGGGTTTTGCGGTGGCGTAGATCAGCACGGGGCCGTCGTTCAATTTGGCTTCGGCCCAGGCCAAGGCGGCGCCGGCCACCGCGCCTTGCTTCAAGCGGCCGTCGTCGTTCCAGTTTTGCGGCAAGCCCATCGCAATGCCTGAGCCTGCGGTGACCAACTTCATGCCCGCCAACGCCTGGCCTATCAACATCAAGTCGGCGTTGCTCTCCGCGTCCACCACCGCCAGGCCCACGCCATCGGCTCGCAATGCCGCAAAACGCGCGCGGATGGCGTCCGCTCCGCGTGCCACCACTTCGTGCGCCACTAAGCCCAGCGCCATCGCGTCGCTACAGCCCCGCAATAACGCGCATCCGCGAGATCACAATTTCTTGCCTCGCGAATAAGTTTTCCGGCGGCAGCAGCCATGCCAATCGGTCGGTGAATTGCGTGTCGGCCAACAGGGCATCGAACTCGTCCTGCAAGAATTCACGCACCTGTGGTGCGCAGCCCAGCACCTCGTCAGCACTCGTGTCGCGGCCGTCCACCACGGTGACGATGTCTTCCATGTCGTGGTGCAGATAGTCGCCGCCTCCGCGGTTGGCAAAGGCTTCTAACTTGGTGGCCAAAAACAGCGGCGCGCTGATCAAGCGGATGCGTCGGCCGCTGGGCAAGGTGTGCGCGGTGGCGTCGAGTGCGGCTTGTTCGTACCAAGTGTTGGCGAAGCCCAGCACGTGCGCTTGGGTGGGCATCACGTCGATCAGCAGGCTGCCCTTGGCCCATCTGCAAATCACGTCTTCCGTGGCCTGTTCGGCGAAGCCGCAGGCGCGAAGGCGATCACCGAGTTGGTAGTAATTTGCAGTCGGTGCCACTTCGGTCAGCAGGTCGACATCCACCGTCGCGCGCACCGGTGTGCGGCCTGGGTCGGTGACCAGCAGGCCCACCGCGCAGCCGCCTACCAGCACCAGTTCGTCCAACACATCGCCCAAGGCCGCGGCCACCAGTTCGAGTGCGCCCAGGTTGGGGTCTGTTCTCAACATGGGATTTGTTATGACAACAACCGCAGGACCTCACGCCGCGCTATTTCGCGCTCGCGTGCGGCACCAGCCCGCAAGGCGTCCAACGCGGTCAGCATGCGGTACAGGTTTTCGTCCAAGCGACACGCGGCTGGCACGTTGGGGTAAAGCGGACACAGCGACGGGCCACGCACCTCGCCTTGCGCGTCGGGCCATACCAACGGAAGGCTCTGTGTTTGATCGAACAGCGCGCCGAAGTGCGGTGCCGCAGCGCCGGTGGGCATGCCCCGAGTCACAGGGCCTTCCACACCGGGAAAGCTGTACGCCAGGCCGTGCAGCAAAAACTCTTGCAACGCGGCCCGGTTCGCCGTCAAGCCGTCCGACGTTTGCGTCATCAGGCGCGAGGTGATGGCGCGCTGCACGGCGGCATGGGCTTCAGACGCCGACATGAAAAGCGCCTTCGCCAAGTGCGCGTAGGTGGGCGCGCCGCTGGGTCTGTTACTGGACGCGTCGCTCGGGGCGAGGG
>JANPNT010000012.1:0-5658 GCA_031427655.1 Burkholderiales bacterium | reverse complement strand
TCTGTTCTGTGTGCGAAATTCAGCGAAGCTCAGCCTGCGGCCACCACCCCACACGCGGTTGCGCCTGGCACAGCGCCCACTCCTCATTACTCAGCGTGATCGTCATGCGCAGCAGCGCGCCGCCCATAGCCTTGCCCAAATTGTCGGACCGCAAATTGCGCGCGCCACCGCCTTGCAAGGCGTCCTTCAGCACCAGCTTGATGGCCAGCAAATTGGCCAGTGGCCAACAGTCCACCTCGCCGGGCATCCAGGGCGCAAAGTGCGCTTGCACGCTGGCTGCGGTGACCTCGCGCACCAGCACGGTGTAGCCCGCTTCGTTCCACGCAAACAAGCCAAAGTCGACCCAATCGGCTTTGTCGCCGCTGCGAGCATGCGCAATCTCGGCAAGGCGGATTTGCATCACGACGCCACCCCAACTTCCACCCAATCGATACGCACTTGCTGCGCCACCAATTCGCGCGAGATCAAAGTCGGCCAAATGCCCAAAAGTTCACCCGTGCTGCGCAGGCCGTTGAAGCCGCAGGTGTAGGCCGGGCCGCTCAAACCCATCCACGGGAACAGCCTGCCGAAGCCTTCGGCGGCAGATTTGGACGGCGTGCGCAGCACCATGCGCATCCACACCTCGTTCACCTCATCGAGTTGCTTTGGCATTGGTGCAAGTGCGCCGTGGGCGGAATTGAGGCCAGGGTATTCAACGAACAACTCTTCGTGAGGAATGCGCTTCTCTGTCAGCTGCGTTTTGACCATTGCCAAGGCGACCTGCGCTTTGGCATGAGCGTCGGGCCAGCTGTAGCCCCAGGTCACTTCGGCCTTATAGCCGTCGCTGTAGCCGGCCACCACTTTGAGGTGCTCGGGCGGGGCGCGGCCGGTGGCGCCGGTAACGCGCACCCGGTCGTCGCCCAGATCGTCCAGGCGGATGGTGGACATGTCGAGCTCCACGTCGGGCGACAGGTAGGCGTGCGGGTTGTGAACCTCGTACAAAAGCTGTTGGCGCACGGTGTCGAAGTTCACGCGGCCGCCGGTGCCGGGCGGCTTGGTGATCACGGCCGAGCCGTCGGCTTGCACCTCGGCGATGGGGTAGCCGATGTGGGCTAAATCGGGAATGGCTTGCCAAGCCTTCAAGCTGCCGAAGTTGCCGCCGCTGCCTTGGCCGGAGCATTCCAACAAGTGGCCGACCGTCAAGCCTTGGGCCAGTTTGTTGAGGTCTTCTGCGCTGCGGGCGTCTTCCAAATTCCAGCCGAATTCATGAACCAGCGGTGCCAAAAACAAAGCCGCATCGGCCACGCGGCCGCTGATGACGATGTCGGCTCCCTGCGCCAAGGCGTCAACGATGGGTCGAGCGCCGAGGTAGGCGTTGGCGAACACCAAGCGCTCGCGCACGGTGCTGATGTCGGCGCCATTGAACAGATGCTTGAAGCTTGCGGTTGAATCGTCAAGCGTCAAAGAAGTCAGCACATCGTCGCCACCGACCACAGCAATCCGCGCTTTCAAACCCTTCGCAATGAACGCGGTTTGCACTGCCGCTGCCGCGCCCGCAGGATTCAATCCACCGGCATTGCAAATGAAGCGCACGCCGCGCTCTTGCATCAGCGGCCACAAGCGCATCAACATGGGCACCACGTCACGTGCATAGCCGAGCGCAGGGTCGCGTTGGCGGTCTTTCTGAAGGATGGCCAAGGTCAGCTCGGCGAGGTGGTCGCTGGCGATGTAGTTGGGTTCGCCTTCGTGCATGGTTTTGACGCTGGCCAGAACCGGCTCCCACGAGTCGCCGTAGAAGCCCAAGCCTGAACCCATCCGCACCGTTTTTGCCATGACTTATTTCCGTTCATCTGCGCATCGTCAACAACCCCGTGACAACCCCGACGAGTGAGGGCTTGCTGAGGGATAAGAATCGCGGCGCAGCAAAGCGCTGCCGATTTTGGAGCTTGAGTGCAATTTGTTCAGTTGGTCATCAGTGGCATAGCACAGGGCTGCATTTACGGCCTCATAGCGCTGGGCTTCGTGTTGATTTACAAGGCCACTGAAACCGTCAGTTTTGCCCAAGGCGAGCTCATGATGCTGGGTGCGTTTTGCGGCTTGGCTTGCATGACATTTTTCGGCTTTCCCTTCTGGTTGTCGGTGCTGTCCAGCATTGCCGCCATGGCTGCGTTCGGTGTGTTTTTAGAGCGCTTGGTCATACGCCCCATCCTCGGGCAACCGGCGTTTTCGGTCGTCATGCTGACCATCGGCATTGGCTACGTGGCGCGTGGGCTCATCACCATGATTCCCGGCATTGGCACCGAGACGCACACGCTGCCGGTGCCCTACAAAGACCAGGTCTGGAAAGTAGGCGAGCTGGTGCTGAACGTTGAGCAAATGGTGGTGATTGCCAGCACAGCCCTGCTCAGCGGCATCCTGTATTTGGTGTTCAGCCGAAGCAAGGTCGGCCTCGCTATGCAGGCGTCGTCTCAGAACCAGTTGGCCGCTTATTACATGGGCATTCCGGTGAAGCGGCTGAACGGATTGGTGTGGGGTTTGGCGGCGGCGGTGGCCGCCATTGCGGGCTTGCTGCTGGCGCCCATTACCTTCGTTCACGCCAACATGGGCTTTATTGGGCTCAAAGCATTTCCAGCTGCGGTGGTGGGTGGTTTTGGCAGCTTGCCCGGGGCCATTGTGGGCGGCTTGGTGATTGGCATCGTCGAGTCACTGTCGGGCTTTTATTTACCGGACGGCATCAAAGACGTGGCCGCGTACGTGGTGGTGCTCATCATGTTGATGGTCAAGCCGAACGGCTTGTTTGGCGAAAAGTTGCGCAAGAAAGTTTGACTTCGACATGACCACCGAACTGAGCACCGCGCACCCATGACGCACTGCACATGAGATTCATTTTCAAAACCGACTACGCGCAAGACCTGCGTTTGGCCAAACACGGCGGGCATGTGTTTTGGTACTCGCTGCTCTTGGTGGCGCTGTTGGCCGCGCCTTTCATCGTGTCCGAGTATTGGCTGGCGCAGGTCACTTTCATCCTGATCTATTCCATCGTCGGCCTCGGCTTGATGTTGTTGGCGGGCTTCACCGGCTTGTTTTCATTGGGCCACGCGGCCTTCCTCGGCGTGGGGGCCTACACGCAGGCGGTGCTCACCAACATGGGCGTGCCGTTTCCTTTGGCCTTGGTTTGCGCGGGCGGGTTGTCAGCCGCCGTGGGCATCGTGGTGGGCCTGCCCGCGCTGCGTGTGAAGGGCATTTACCTCGGCATGGCCACGCTGTCGTTCGGCTTCATCGTCGAAGAAATTTTTGCGCGCTGGGAAAAAGTGACGGGCGGCAATGCGGGCATTCACATCAAAGCGCCTGACCTGTTTGGCTTCAAGGCCGACACTGGCAATTCGTTTTACTGGTTGTGCTTGGTGATCACCGTGGCCAGCACCTTTGTGATCATGAATTTGCTGCGCTCGCCCACCGGCCGCGCCTTTGTGGCCATCCGCGACTCAGAGGTGTCGGCCCAAAGCATGGGCATCAATTTGGCGCGTTACAAAAGCATGTCTTTCGCTATCTCGGCCGGCTTGGCGGGCATCGGCGGCGCGTTGTACGCGCACAAATTGCAATTCATATCGCCCGACCAGTTCAGCATTTTGCAATCCATTGACCTGTTGTTGATGGTGGTGGTGGGTGGTGTCGGTTCGATTCACGGCGCGTTTTTTGGTGCGATCTTTCTCATCACCATGCCGCAGTTGATTGCCGGCGTGAAAGATTACTTGCCCGCCATCATTGGTCAAGCACCTGGCTTGCAAGGCTTTGTTTACGGCGCGGTGTTGATTGCCTTTGTGCTGTTCGAGCCGCTGGGCTTGTACGGCCGCTGGTTGAAAGTGCGCACCTATTTGCAGCTGTTTCCTTTCTACCGAGCGGGCATGTTCAAGCGGCAGAAGAGCTTCCAAAAATCGGATCGGTTGAAGTGATGGCTGCTGTCTCTTTAAATTCAACCCCAACCTCAAGCGAAGCGCTGCTCACAGCGTCGGGCCTCAGCATGCGCTTCGGCGGTGTGCTGGCCGTCAACGGCGTGAGCTTCGACGTGAAGCGCGGCGAGGTGTTCACCCTGATCGGCCCCAACGGTGCCGGCAAAACCACGGTGTTCAACCTTATCAGCCGCCTGTACACGCCCACCACCGGCGACATCAGTTTTGAAGGCCGCAAGTTGTCAGCGTTGGCCCCGCACGAGGTCGCCAGCTTGGGCATCGCGCGCACCTTCCAAAACATCGAATTGTTTGAACACGCCAGCGTGTTGCAAAACCTGTTGATAGGCCGCCACACGCACCGCAAAAGCAATGTGCTCAGCGACATTTTTTTTACCGGCACCGTGCGCCGCGCCGAGTTGGAAGCGCGTGAAAAAGTAGAACAAGTCATTGAGCTGCTCGACCTGCAACACCACCGCGATTTCATGGTGGCGGGCCTGCCCTACGGGGTGCGCAAAGTGGTGGAGTTGGCGCGCGCGCTCAGCACCGAGCCCAAGTTGTTGTTGTTGGACGAACCGTCGTCGGGCTTGAACGTCGAAGAAACCGACGACATGGCGTTTTGGATTCGCGACATTCAGGAAGAGCTGGGCGTGACGGTTTTGATGGTGGAACACGACATGAGCTTGGTGTCCAAGGTGTCGGACCGCGTGCTCGCCATGAACCAAGGCGAAATGTTGGCGCTGGGCACACCGCGCGAAGTGCAAACGCACCCCGGCGTGATTGAGGCTTACCTCGGCTCCATCGACGATGTGTCGAGCCTGCGCAGGAAGACAGCCGCGTGAGTACCTCGATGCTCAACGCCGGGAACTCGGGTGGCACGGCAAGCAGTGACGTGATGTTGAAGCTCCTCAACGTCGAAAGCGCCTACGGCCCGATACGGGCCATTCGCGGCGTGAGCTTGCAAGTGCGCAAAGGTGAAATTTCCACTGTGCTGGGTTCCAACGGCGCAGGCAAAAGCACCATTCTCAAAACCATCAGCGGCATCATCGACCCGCGCAAGGGCAGCATCGAATTCAACGGCGCCGACATCACCGCGCGCGACCCGGCCGTCATCGTGCAGGCCGGTTTGAGCCACGTGCCCGAAGGCCGCGAAGTGTTCCCGCTTATGTCGGTGCGCGACAACTTAATGATGGGTGCCTACACCCGCAAAGACCGCGACGGCGTGGCGCGCGACGTGGAAACCGTGTTCGGCTACTTCCCCATCCTGCGTGAACGCGCCACGCAAGACGCCGGTTTGCTGTCGGGTGGGCAGCAGCAAATGTTGGCCATCTCACGCGCCTTGATGGCCGCGCCGCAGCTGATTTTGTTGGACGAACCCAGCCTCGGTTTGAGCCCCAAGCTGACCAAAGAAATTTTTGAAATTGTGGTGCGCATCAACCGCGAACGCGGCACCACGATTTTGCTGGTGGAACAAAACGCCAACATGGCGCTGAACGCATCGGACTACGGCTACGTGCTGGAAAACGGCCGCATTGTCATGGAAGACCGCTGCGATGTGCTGCGCGAAAAAGACGACATCCGCGAGTTTTACCTCGGCATGAAAGAGACCGGCGTGCGCGGTGAGCGCCGCTGGAAGAAGAAAAAGACCTGGCGCTGAAGCCAAGCATGAACCAGCTGCGGGGCCCCCGGCATGGGCGGGGGGGGAGGGCGCGGCGGAGGGTGGGGGGGGGGG
>JANPNT010000011.1:0-3613 GCA_031427655.1 Burkholderiales bacterium | reverse complement strand
GCCGCCAACGGCCTGAACAGCAGCCATCGCCGATTCACGGCGCACGATATTCACGGTTTTGAAGCCGCGCAGTTTGGCCAGTTGCACCAAGTAGCCACCCACCGCCGAGTTGGCAACGTTTTGGATGACCCAGTCGCCGGGCGCCAAGCTCACAAATTCAGTGAGCAGCAAGGAGGCGGTGGCGGGGTTGACGGTGAGCATGGCCAACTGCTGGGGGTCGGCACCGTCGGGGATGGGCACGAGGCGGCGCGCTTCGGCCACGAGGTGCGTGGCCCAGGTGCCGCTGCCGACCGGCAGCACGACCGTTTGGCCCACGCTGACGGTTGTCACATCAGGGCCGACCTCGACCACGCGGCCCACGCCTTCGCTGCCACCGACCGCTGGCAGCGGCGGCAACATGCCGTAGGCCCCCGTGAGCATCAGCAGGTCAGACGGGTTGATGGGCGCAGCCAACACCGCCACCAGCGCTTGACCAGCGGTCAATGCCGGGGGCGTGAACTCGACGGCGCGGACGACGTCTTGCGGCACGGGGCCACGGTGTTCGTAGTAGGACTTGAGCATGGGGGTGGGAACAGACATGGCGAAAACCTTGGCGTGGTGAAAAGACGCAGCCTAGCGCCGAAGCCTTCAAATTCGAACAGGGCAGTACCCGTGAAGCCACCCGATTCTGCCAACGCGATCAGGCAAACAAGCACTGCGACCAATCGTCGAGCCGACCTGCGCCGGCCGCGGTGCTTTCACGCACCACCAAGCCTTGAATCAAGTCCCAACTGGAGTCGTACCAACCAGGGCCGTTGAGCGTGCTCGGGGTCGCATCCATGTCCGGCGATAACAAACCTTGGGTGGACAAAATCGGATTGCGCTGCACAACGGGCGCATGAAACGAGCGCGAGGACACAAAGGCTTGCACGCCCTCCATGCGCTGAATAAATCGGGCAAAGCTGGCTTCGATCTGGGGCATTCTTAACTCCTGCGGGACTGACGTGGTGAGGTGCGACTCATCACAGTGTCTGGCGCATGCAGGCGCTCAAAAATCCCTCCAAAGTTGGCTTTTCTGGGCGTCTGGCCAACCCTGATGGCGGCACCCGAAAGCGCTCCCCACAAAGGGGGGAGGCAAGTCAACGGCAACTTACTTGGTGCCGAAAATCTTGTCGCCCGCGTCGCCCAAACCGGGGATGATGTAGCCCACTTCATTGAGGTGGCTGTCAATCGCAGCCGTCCAGCAGCGCACATCGGGATGGGCTTTGTGCAGCGCCGCCACACCTTCTGGCGCTGCGACCAACACCAACGCGCGAACGTCGGTGCAGCCTTTGCTTTTGAGCAAATCGATGGTGGCGATCATGGAACCGGCTGTGGCCAACATCGGGTCGATGATGAGCGCGGTGCGCTCGTCCAAGTGGCCGACAAACTTCTCGAAGTAATTTTCGGGTTGCAGGGTTTCATGATTGCGGCTGAGACCGACCACGCTGACCTTGGCGTTGGGCACCATGTCGAGCACGCCGTCCAGCATGCCGATGCCTGCTCGCAAAATCGGCACCACGGTGACCTTGCGACCGCCGATTTGATCGACCTCGATCTCACCGCTCCAGCACTGCACTTTGGTCTTGCTCAACGGAAAATCGGCGGTGGCCTCATAAGTCAACAAGCGTGCCAATTCGTTGGTGAGTTCGCGAAATTTCTTGGTCGAAATATCGTCTTCGCGCAGCAGGCCAATTTTGTGTTTCACCAGTGGGTGGTTGACTTCGATGATGGGCATTTTGTTTTTCCTGTTTTAGAAGCAAGCCTTCACCGCAGAGGCGCAGAGGCGCGGAGGCGCGGAGGATGCGGAGTCACGCAGAGGTAGCGCAAAGGATGGAAAGTCGCCTATTTTTTGTTCAGGGCTGCACTGCGCTGGCGCACCACTTCGTAGAGGCAAATGCCTGCTGCCACCGAGACATTCAGGCTTTCGACGGCACCGTGCATCGGCAGGCTTACCAACTCGTCGCACGTCTTGGCAGTGAGCTGGCGCATGCCGCTGCCTTCGGCACCCAACACCAAAGCCACCGGGCCGCTGAGGTCGATGTCGTACAGCGACTTGGTGGCCGTGTCTGACAAACCGATCACTCGGAGGTTGCGCTCTTTCAGCTCGTTCAAGCTGCGCGCCAAGTTGGTGACCATCATGTAGGGCACGGTGTCAGACGCGCCGCTGGACACCTTGGCCACGGTGGCGTTCAAGCCCACCGCGTGGTCTTTAGGGGCCACGACGGCATGCACGCCAGCACCGTCGGCCACGCGCAGACAAGCGCCCAGGTTGTGCGGGTCGGTGATGCCGTCGAGCACCAGCACCAGCGGGTTGCCTTCGGCGGCGTCCAAGGTGTCGTCAAGCGAGTGGCTCAAGGAGATGACCTCGGCGCGCGCCACCACGCCTTGATGGCGGTGCGTGCCGCAAAGCTTTTGCAGTCGGTCGTCGTCGCTGTCGATCAGACGCATTCCCGCGTCTTTGGCGCGCTCTAGCAATTGCCGCATGCGTTGATCGCGGCGGGCCACGTCGTGGTGAATTTCAATGACTGATTTGGGTGCGGTTTTCAGCCGAACCGTGACGGCATGAAAGCCGAAGAGCATGTGTGTGGCCATGCGGCGATGGTAGCCGCAGCGACACGTCCAAGCGCCTCAGCGCAGGGCCGCGACTGCCATCAAAGCGCCAATGAAAACCGGCTGATGCACCATGTAAAAACTCAGCGACCAACGGCCCAACAACGCCAGCGGTTTCAGCACCACGGGAACCGTGCCCGTCATCACACCGCGGGCATGCGACATCAACCATTGCCCCGCGGCCATACCCCACCACATCACGCCCAACCACGGCAGCAAAGGCACGTAGTCTTCGGTCACCGGTTTGCGAGTGATGAGGCCCACCCAGTTGCTCCATCGGGTGTCAAAGAATGCGTGCTGCACAAGGCCAGGCAACAGCAACGCCACCGCCCCTGCCAGCCACAACCAACGACCCCAAGTGCCGGTGTAGCGCGTGACGATGAGCATCAGCGCAACGCCGTGCAGCACGCCAAAACTGATAAAGCTTTTGGGGAACATCAGGATCGACCCCGCCGTGACCAACACCGCGCACGAAGCCACTTGTGACCAGCGCCGCCAAAACCGCGTCCAGGTTTGACCTTGTTGCAAAGCCACCGCTTGACCCAAGCCTGCGCAAAACAAAAACAAGCTGACGATGCAGGTGCGCTGCGTGGTCCAAAACGGGTCGAGGTAGAAGTTTTGCTTGATGAAACCGGCATGGTTCAAATCAAAGCAAAAGTGAAACACCGCCATCCACACGATGGCCGCCCCACGAAGAGCGTCTAGGCGTTCAAAGCGGTTTGTGCCGTCTGAAAGCTGGGGGGTGAAGGGGCTGCTCATTTGTTGAAATAGCGGACGTCAGGCAGGCCTTCAAAGTGCGCATCTTGAGTCCAGAGTTCGGCACCAAAGGCCTGAGCGGTGGCGTAAATCAAGCTGTCTGCCAAAGGCAAGCCATCGCGCGTCGCCTGCAGGGCCGAGATCGCACAGGGATTCCAGAGACTGTCTGCCGCTGCGCAGCCGGACTTCGAGGAAGAGCTTTCGCGCATTACTGGCGATGCCTTTG
>JANPNT010000010.1:0-1558 GCA_031427655.1 Burkholderiales bacterium | reverse complement strand
CGCCGGCGCAGTGGAGACGTGGCATCCCGAGGTGAATTTCTACGACGTGCATGATCACGCCGGCCGGCCCATCGGTTCCTTCTACACCGACTGGCATCCGCGTGGAGTTGCATTGCGTGGGCGCGACCACGCTGGACGAATACCGCAAGTACATTGAAAAAGACGCAGCACTTGAGCGTCGTTTTCAAAAAATTCTGGTGGGTGAACCAACGGTGGAAGCCACCATTGCCATCCTGCGCGGCCTGAAAGAAAAGTACGAGTTGCACCACGGCGTTCAAATCACCGACCCGGCAATTGTGGCTGCGGCGGAACTCAGCCACCGCTACATCACTGACCGTTTTTTGCCTGACAAGGCAATTGATCTGATTGATGAAGCGGCCAGCAAGATCAGCATTGAGCGCGACAGCAAGCCGGAGGTGATGGACAAGCTGGATCGCCGTTTGATTCAACTACAAATCGAACGCGAAGCCGTGCGCCGTGAAAAAGACGAAGCTTCGCAAAAACGTTTTGGCCTGATTGAAGATGAAATCGTCAAACTGCAAAAGGAAATTTCAGACCTTGACGAAATCTGGCAGGCTGAAAAGGCCCAGGCGCTTGGCAGCAAAGACGTGATGGAAGAGATTGACCGCATCAAGTTCCAGATTGAAGAGCAAACCCGCAAGGGCGATTTCAATAAGGTCGCTGAAATTCAGTATGGCAAGCTGCCAGACTTGGAGAAACGACTGAAAGCCGCGCAAGACAGCGAAGCCGCGCCAAATGCCAACGCCGCGCCCAAGTTGCTGCGCACGCAAGTCGGTGCTGAAGAAATTGCTGAAGTCGTGGCGCGTTCTACCGGCATCCCGGTCAGCAAACTCATGCAGGGCGAGCGCGACAAACTGCTGCTGATGGAAGGCAA
Organism: Burkholderiales bacterium; assembly: GCA_031427655.1. Taxonomy (GTDB): domain Bacteria; phylum Pseudomonadota; class Gammaproteobacteria; order Burkholderiales; family Burkholderiaceae_C; genus JANYJJ01. The sequence continues at coordinate 663 of JANPNT010000010.1, read as the reverse complement.
GTTGCACGACCGTGTGGTGGGCCAGAATGAAGCGATTGGCGCTGTTGCCAATGCGATTCGCCGTTCACGTTCAGGCTTGTCTGATCCGAATCGTCCGACCGGATCATTCCTGTTTCTTGGCCCCACAGGTGTGGGCAAAACCGAGCTGTGCAAAGCCCTTGCAGGCTTCTTGTTTGATAGCGAAGACCACCTGATTCGCGTCGACATGAGTGAGTTTATGGAAAAGCACAGCGTTGCCCGCCTGATTGGTGCGCCACCGGGTTATGTGGGTTACGAGGAAGGCGGTTATTTGACCGAGGCGGTGCGCCGCAAACCGTACAGCGTGCTGCTGCTCGACGAGGTTGAAAAAGCACACCCCGATGTGTTTAACGTTTTGCTGCAAGTGCTTGACGATGGCCGCCTGACAGACGGGCAGGGCCGCACGGTTGACTTCAAAAACACGGTGATTGTGATGACCAGCAACATCGGTTCGCCCATCATCCAGGCCAAGGTTGGCAAGCCGTATGAAGAGATCAAGGATGCGGTGACAGACGAGCTGAAAAATTATTTCAGGCCGGAGTTTTTGAATCGGATCGACGAAATTGTTGTGTTCCACGCGCTGGACGCCAAGAACATCGAATCCATTGCCCGTATCCAGTTGAAGGTGTTGATGGCCAGGCTTGA
>JANPNT010000009.1:0-1641 GCA_031427655.1 Burkholderiales bacterium | reverse complement strand
CCACCACCGAGCCCTTGTACGGCACCTGGCCCTCGATGCCCTCGGGCACCAGCTTGGTGGTGTTGGCTTGCGTGCTGCCGCCTTCTTGAAAATAGCGGTCGGCCGAGCCCTGCTGCATCGCACCGATGGAGCCCATGCCGCGGTAGCTTTTGTAGCTGCGGCCCTGGTACAGGATCACCTCGCCGGGTGCCTCTTCGGTGCCGGCAAAAGCGCCGCCCATCATCACGCTGTCGGCACCGGCGGCAATGGCCTTGGCCAGATCCCCCGAGAAGCGCACACCGCCATCGGCAATCAACGGCACGCCGCTGCCCTGCAGCGCCCGTGCCACTGAATCGATGGCCATGATCTGCGGCACGCCCACGCCAGTGACGATGCGGGTGGTGCAAATGGAGCCGGGGCCGATGCCCACTTTCACAGCATCAGCACCGGCTTCGGCCAAGGCCAGCGCGGCCGCACCGGTGGCGATGTTGCCTCCGATGACGTCCACCTGCGGGTAGTGGCGCTTGACCCAACGCACCCGCTCGATCACGCCTGCGCTGTGGCCGTGGGCGGTGTCGACCACCAACACGTCAACGCCTGCTTTGACCAGCAATTCCACGCGTTCTTCGGTCCCATCCCCCACGCCCACCGCCGCGCCCACGCGCAGCTTGCCGTGGGAATCACGGGCGGCGTTGGGGAAGCTGGTTTGTTTGGTGATGTCTTTCACCGTCATCAAGCCGCGCAGCTCGAAGTCGGCGTTCACCACCAACACGCGCTCTAACTTGTGGCGATGCATCAGCGCTTTGCCTTCCGCCAAAGTAGCGCCGTCGCTGACGGTGATGAGGCGCTCGCGCGGCGTCATGATGTCGCGCACGGGGGCATCCAGGCGCGTCTCAAAACGCAGGTCGCGGTTGGTAACGATGCCCACCACTCGCTGGCCTTGCAGCACCGGAAAGCCCGACACGCCGTGCAGTCGCGACAGCTCCATCACATCGCGCACGGGGGTGTCGGGCGTGACGGTGATGGGGTCGCGCAGCACGCCCGATTCGTAGCGTTTGACACGTGCCACTTCAGCGGCTTGCTGCACCGGTGTGAGGTTTTTGTGAACGATGCCAATGCCACCCTCTTGCGCCAGCGCAATGGCCAGTCGCGCCTCGGTGACTGTGTCCATGGCGGCAGATACCAAGGGCAGGTTCAGGCGGATGTTGCGAGACAGTTGGGTGGACAGGTTGGTGTCGCGTGGCAACACCACAGAGTAGGCCGGTACCAACAACACATCGTCGAAGGTGAGCGCTTTGCCGAGGAGGCGCATGGGAATAGCTCCAGACTCAAAAGTGAATTATACGGAGGGCTTCACGCAAAGGGCTCTGACGTGGCGCGCGCGCAGCTCTGCAAGGCCTGTTTGCGCGGTGCTGGCCTCGTACACTGCGCAGATTCAAAATGCGAGGATGTTCCCTATGTTTTTCGCTGTGTCTTTCGATATGACGCGCATCCCAATGTGGTGTGTTTTGGCCATCACGATTGCAGCGCTGAGCACGCCCGCCAGCGCTCAATACAAATGGCGCGACAAAAACGGCGCGGTCCAATACAGCGACATGCCACCGCCTCTGGGCACGCCTGAAAAAGACGTGCTGCAACAGCCTTCGTCTGCTTCACGCAAAG
>JANPNT010000008.1:0-2834 GCA_031427655.1 Burkholderiales bacterium | reverse complement strand
ACCAAACTCACCGGATTAACAGGTGCCGTTGGTGGTGCCACGGCGGTTTTCTCCGCCAACTTGAACTCGCTGGCGGGCAGCTTTGCAGCGATCGTGATTCGCGACAGCGGAACCATCGCAGGCGGCTCGGGCGGACAGTTTTCTGGCTTCGACCTGGACTCGATCAAGCTGTCGTCCACCGACTGCGCCACGGCCGCCTGCGCTAAAACAGCACCGGGTCTGAACGTGTTTAATTTTTTATCGGGCACGGTGTTCACACCCGGAGCGCAGCGAGCCCCCGCAGACGCCAAACTGTTCGGCACCGGTGTCGGCGGCACCACCGTGAACAACACCGTGGCGACCTTGGGTGCGTTTGACGCAGTCAGCAGCGTCGGTGTGGACGCCACCGGCTTCGTGAGCCTGGGCGACGGCGGCAGCCTGGCCTTCAACCTGACCTCCGTGACGTCCACAGCCAACTTGTTTTTGTACATCGGCGAGGTGGGCGACAACGGCGAGGCAGCTGCGTCCAACATCAACTTGAGTGACACGCCGATCCCCGTCATCCCCGAACCATCGACCGTGGCGTTGATGCTGTTGGGGCTGGGCGGTTTGGCGGCGGTGGCGCGACGCCGCAAGAGTTGACCGTGCAAGCCCGGGCACATCTGCGCGCGCCCGGCGCACTCGAACGCCGCTCTCAAGCCAGCCAGCTCAACACCAGCAGCCACAGCGGCGCGGTGAATAAAAACGCCACGGTCGAGAACACCATCGCGGCGGTCACTTCTGCTTGGGAACCGTTGTAGCGCTGCGCGAAAATCAAGGCGTTGGTGCCCACCGGCAACGCCGCCACCATCACCACCACCGCCAGCGGCAGACCGTTCAAGCCCAAGCCCCAATGGCTCACCACCAGAACGACCGTGGGCAACACCAACAGCTTGACTGCACAGAGGGCCAGCGCGCCCTTCACCGCACCGCGCACGCCGTGGTACGCCAAGGAAAGCCCGATGAGCACCAAGCACAAGGGCACAACCGCTTGGCTCAAGGTCAGCAGCACTTCGTCGATCACTTGAGGCAATGGCCAGCCACAGAGGTTCCACAACAAACCCGCCAGCACCGGCAAGACCACAGGGTGAATGACGGTGTTGCGCGCCGTGACGAGCATGGTGGCCCCGAGATGTGAAATGGCAGTGCCCTGCGTGGCGCGAGCACGTGCCATGTCCAGTTCCACCAAGGCCGTGCACACCGTGAGCAAGGTCAGCGCATGCAAGCTGACGATGGCAATGTGAATGGACAAGCCTTTCTCACCAAACAGCGCCGCCGCCAAAGGGATGCCAACCTGAACGGTGTTGCCGAAGGTGCTTGAGATCGCCCGCACGCTAGGCACCGCAGCACGCCCGCCGTGGTTGTCATCGCGGCCAGATTGGCGTACGCGCTGCCACACGTAAACAGCCACCAAAACGCCCAGCACCGGCATGAAAAACGCGGCCAAGGTGGCCCATGGCAAAGCCGCCATGTCGATGCGCGCGGTGGTGCGAAACAGCAGCGCCGGGATGAAGATGAAAAAGGCCGCGTTGGCCAGCACGCGGGATGGGTCGCTGGCGTTGCTTTGAGCACCCGTGCCCGGTTCAGCAACGGGTCCCAGCCAACGCCGCTGACCCACGACCCAGCCCAGCGCCGCCACCAAAAACAGGGCCAAGAGTTTGAAGAAAATCAACGACGACATGCGGGCGAGTATCTTTGATGCGCGCACCTCAACTTCACACCGCGCGCCTCACGACGCAGCCTTCCAGGCTGCCCTCAGACCTGATGCATGTGCGCGCCACAGGCTTGATGGCGGCCACGCGCTTTGGCCTCGTAAAGCTGGGCATCGGCCTCGCGCATGAAGGTCTCTGCGCAGCCACCGGGGGTCAGTCTGGCAGGCTTGCAACACACACCCAAACTGACGGTGACAACCTTCGCCACCGAAGATTCGGCGTGCGCAATTTGCTGCACAAACAGCAATTGCCCCAGCTCTTCGGCCACCGTCATGGCACCCGCCAGATCGGTATCGGGCAGCAGGAACACAAACTCCTCGCCGCCGTAGCGGGCGACCAAATCACTCGGTCGCCGCACGCAGGCTTTGAACGCGGAAGCCAGGCGGCGCAGGCAGTCGTCGCCCGCCAAGTGACCATAGCAATCGTTGTAGCGTTTGAAAAAATCAACATCCAGCAGCACCACACTGAGGGCGCTGCCGCTGCGCATGGCGCGCGCCCATTCCGCCGCCAAGCGCTCGTCGAAACAACGGCGGTTGTGCACGCCGGTCAGGCCGTCGGTATAGACCCACTCGCGCAACAAGTCGGCCTGCGCCTTGAGGGTGAGGTGGGTGCGCACGCGAGCGCGCACGATCTTGGGGTTGATGGGTTTGGAGATGAAGTCCACCGCACCGGCGTCCAGGCCGCGCGTCTCGGCAAGCTCGTCGTTGTGAGCGGTCACAAAAATCACGGGGATGTCGCGCGTGGCTTCGTCTTCCTTCAGCCGGCGGCACACCTCATAGCCGTCCATGCCGGGCATCACGACATCGAGCAGCACCAAATCAGGCCGCTTGGAGGCGCACAACTCCAGAGCCTGTTCGCCGCTGGTGGCCATCAGCACCTGGTGGTCGGCTGCAAAGGTTTGGTAGAGCGCTTGGATGTTGGTGGGCTGGTCGTCCACCACCAGCAAGCGCGGTTTGCGAGTGGCCGACCCAGGCAAGTCAAGCGCGGCTGCGCTCGTCGGCTTGGAAGGCTGGCTCATGCGCTGTGGCTTTCCAGGTTTGCTGAAGCGGGCGCGGTGGCAAGAGGGGCACTCACATCGGCACCAAGCGAGGCCAACTGCAAAGC
>JANPNT010000007.1:0-7767 GCA_031427655.1 Burkholderiales bacterium | reverse complement strand
CGCAGAGACGCACAGCGAGCGCAGAGGAACGCAGAAAAACGCAGAGCAACGCAAAAAATACCCAGGTTTCTCTTCTCCCTACTTCCATCTTCGCTCTGCGTTCCACTGCGCCTCTTCGTTGAAGTCTTGTCGAATTGAATTCAATCCCCCGGCAGCACGCTCACCCGCACCTGCATGCTCTGTGAGCCTCCCCCCAAGATCACGCCGCGCAGCGGCACTACATCGGCGAAGTCTGCACCCCAGGCCAAGGTGATGTAGCGGGTGTCGGCGAGTTGGTTGTTGGTGGGGTCAAACTCGATCCAACCGGCACCCGGCGCATAAGCCGCAATCCATGCATGCGAGGCATCCACACCCATCAAACGCGGCTGGCCTTCAGGCGGATCGGTGAGCAGGTAGCCCGACACATAACGCGCAGGCAAACCATGGCTGCGCAAACACGCCAGCATCAGGTGCGCAAAGTCTTGGCACACGCCGCGGCGTTGTTGCAGCACCTCGTCGACTGAGGTGCTTACAGTCGTAACACCGGCTTCGAATTCGAAGTCGCTGTAGATGCGCTGCATCAAGTCTGTGACCGCCGACATCCATGACCAACCCGGTCGCAAGGAAGCCTCGGCGTAGACGCGGGCGGCCTCCGACAAAGGCAGCAACGGCGTGGCCTCGGTCAGACTCATGGCAGCCAAGTCGTCGCTGTGCAATTGCAATTTCAAGGCATCGCGCACGACCTCCCAAGGGCGGTCGGGCATGTCAGAGCTGAAAGCAGGCACGGTACCGGTGGCGTAACGATCAGCCACATCCACCGTGCACTTCATGCGCACGCTGAGCACGCGGTGCGCGCCGTGCAAACCGAAGTGCGTCACGGTGTTGCCAAAGCTGTCGCGCGCGTCATGGCGCTCGTCGGGCGCGGGCTCAATCTGGATTGATTGCTCGAGCAAAGTTTGCCAAGGCAAGCCACGCGGCGTGAGCCGCGCCAACTGCCAAGACTGCGATACCGGCGCGGTGTAAACGTAGCGTGTTTCGTGTTCGATGTGATAGCGGGCGGTGGTCATGGTGCGCAGCTCATCGCGTCATCAGAGACCACAAAGGCACAAACCGGTGCGCCTGGTTTGCTTCCAGTTGATTTCACGCCGGAGCTGCGAAGCTCATCCGCAGTAATGCGCAAGGGTGCCGCTGCCTCCGGCGCGAAGGACGACAAACCCGCCGCAATAAGGTCAGCATTGAGGATCTTGGGATTGCTCACTTGGGGTCTCGGCGGCTTGCGAATTGCTCGGATCTCATGGCGCAATCACGCCACCAACGACAACACGCTGCGCGAGGCCGCGTGCGAGAAGAATTTCAAATTCAGTTCTTCCGATACCGCATTCGCAGCTCGCTGCAATTGATTCAACACGTCTGCAAGCAGCTCGCTGTCGGGCTGCAAATCAGCAGGGCTGAGTTGACGCAGCGCGGCGTAGGCGGGGGCCAGCACATCGCTGGCAAAACGGCCGTGAGTGGCCTCGAATTTGCCGATGTAGTCCATCAGGCCGCGCACTTGGAAAAAAACCGAGCGCGGGTTGGATTCTTCACGTGTCAACAAGTCCAGCACCGGCAACCACTCGGGCCCGGCCATGTAGCGCGAGCGGTAGGTGATGGTGGAGTCGTTCAACTCCAACAACCAGTCGAGCTCCAGCGCGCGGCCTTCGGTCATGGCCACTTGCAAGGCGGCGATCACGCCCAACAACCGCTCTATGCGACGGCCCATTGATAAAAAACGCCAGCCCATGCCGCGCGTCATGCCGTCCAGCGCAAATCCTGACAGCGTGGTCATCGACAGCACCGCACGGTCCAGCCAGGCCATGGCCACAGGCATCGAAACTGCGCCCGCCGCGGCCGCTTGAAACACTGCATCGCCGCTGAGCTGATTCAGCGTGCGCCAGTTGTCGGCCGACATGCGGTCACGCAGGTTGTAGGCCACGCGCGCAAATTGTTTAAGCCGCTCGCTCAAGGCACCGGCAGGGTCGGTGGCGCTGCGCAGCAATTGAGCCTCCACCGTGTCCAAGTTTTCAGCACCGGCCGACTGTTGCACCAGCAGCCCGAAGCGATTCGCCAACGCCAACACAGGAGCCAAATCCTGACCGCGCAAGGTGCCCGAGCCTTGCACACCTGCCAACGCCACGCGCAGCAAGCGCGCCGCCGAATCACAGCGTTCGCCGTAGCGGCCAAACCAAAACAAGTTCTCGGCCGAACGCGAACTGAGGCTGCTGCGCGAGGTGACCAAATCTTCCGGCTGCACCGTGCGCCCGAGCAGTGAAAACGCGGCATTCACAGGCGCGTCTGACAGCACCCAAGTGTCCTTAGACCGACCACCGCGCTGCATGGCAATCACGCGCGAATCGCCCTGCCCCGCCACCCGCGTGAGGCCGCCGGGCATGACCCGGTAGCCGGTGGGGGTGGCGACCGCAAACACGCGCAGGCCGACGGTGCGCGCGCTGAGGCGCTCGGATTTTCCTTGCTTATGTGACGGTGTTTTTGACTGAGTTTGTGTCTGCGTCTGTGATTGAGATTGCGCACCCCGTTGCGATTGCGACTGACTCGCGGCGCGCGAAAGATCGGCCCGTTCCAACACCGGCGCCTGCGACACATGCACCCATTCCTGGGCCACATAGCGCTGCGGCCGCGCGGCCACTTTCAGCTTGAACGCTGCGCGCTGAGCCGGCGTCAAGTCGGCACCAAACACTGCTGGCTCGTGCACCGAACGCTCCAGCGGTTTGATGAGCACTTTGTCGAGCCGTTCCCACGCATCTTCAAACGCCGCAGGCTCGCCCAACCACCAGGTTGCCACCGACGGCAACTTCAACGGCTCGCCCAACAAGCGCTCGCACAAAGCGGGCAAGTAGCCCATCAAGCCGCCCGACTCGACCACGCCTGAGCCCAGCGCGTTGGCCAACATCACGGTGCCGCGCCGCGCGCAATCGGTCAGGCCGGGCACGCCCAAGGCCGAGTCGGAGCGCAACTCCAGCGGGTCGCAATAGTTGTCGTCTTGGCGTCTCACGATGGCGTGCACGCGGCGCAAACCTTCGACGGTTTTCATCCAAACGCAGCCGTCGCGCACCGTCAAGTCGGTGCCCTCGACCAACGCAAAACCCAAGTAACGCGCCAGCAGTGCATGCTCGAAATAGGTTTCGTTGAACGGCCCCGGCGTGAGCACCACCACCAGCGGCGGCGTGGCGTCGCGCGGTGCCCAGCGCATGAGTGAGTCGCGAAAGGCCGAGAAAAAAGACGCCAAGTGCTGCACGTGCAAATCGCGAAACATGTCGGGGAACACGCGCGACACCACCAAGCGGTTTTCCAGCGCATACCCTGCACCCGAAGGCGCTTGGCTGCGGTCGTTCACCACCCACCAATGGCCGTCGGGCGAGCGGGCCAAGTCGGCCGCGTAGTTGAAAAGATGCACGCCGCCCGGTGGCCGTAAGCCCTGCACTTGATGCAAAAAACCACTGTGCCCAAACACCACGGCGGGCGGAATGTCGCCGCTGCGCAGCAGTTCTTGGGGGCCGTAAAGGTCGGCCAACACGCGGTTCAACAAGTCGGCTCGCTGCGCAATGCCGGCTTCAATTTCGCTCCACTCGGCGGCCGACAACAAAAGCGGCAGCGGGTCCACTTCCCACAAACGGTCAGCACCTTGAGGGTCGGCGTAGACGTTGTACGTGACACCGTTTTCGCGAATTTCGCGCTCCATCAGCGCCAAGGTTTCGCTGATCTCCAAACCCTCACGCGCGGCCATCGACTGCAAAAACGCAGCCCAATGCGCACGCGGCACACCCGACGCTGACAACAGCTCGTCGTAGCGATCTTCTAAAGTGGAATAACCGGCGAGGAGGTGGCGAAACATGACAGCAAAGTGACGAAAAGGCGGCAGTGTGTCACAGGCGACCTGCCTGACAAGCTCTCGCACAGCCGCCAAATTCTGACGGTTGAAACAGGGGTGCAAGCGCACCGTAGGCCATCACACAATCTCGTTCGGACTGACCCTTCGACAAGCTCAGGGCGAACGGGTCTTCGGTGGCTGGGGCCAAATCAATGGCCGAGGTTCGCACCGAAAAACCGCATGGTTCTGTCCCACGCCAATTGAGCCCAGGCGGCGTCATATTGCGTGAACTCGATGCGCCCGGGGCCCTGAGCGGTCTGATTCGCAAACCCGTGGCTGGCGAGGTAGCGGTGCGACTCAACGCTCACGCCGGCGGTTTGCAGTTTTTGCTCCAACGCGTCCACGCTGTCGATGCTGAACACTTTGTCTTGCGTGGCCCAGTGCGCCATCAGCGGTATTTTAATTTTTGAGGCGTCCACGTATTCGAGGGGCGGCAAGCCGTACCAAATCACCGCCGCATCGGCCTCGGGCGCCATGGTGGCACTGAGCACGGTGAGCGCGCCGCCCATGCAGAAGCCAGTGACGCCGACTTTGCCGCTGCCTGAGTTGCTGGCCTTTAAAAACTGCACCGCGCCGCGCACGTCTTGCGAAGCCGCATCGCCGAAGTTCAGTGCCGTCATGAGGTGACCCGCTTCTTCGGCTTCCACCGTCGATTGGCCGCGGAAGAGGTCCGGCACCAGCGCGGTGAAACCTGCCGCCGCCGCGCGGTCGGCCACGCCGCGGATTTGGTCGTTCAGGCCCCACCATTCTTGAATCACTACCAGCGAAGCGACCGGATTGACGGCCTGCGCCAGGTAGCCCTTCACAGCCTGCCCGTCGGGGCGTTTGAAATCGATCATCTGACCCATGTGTGTCTCCTGTGTTTAAAAAATCCAGCTTGACGTCGCTGCGTTCGTTCAGCGCAACGGCCGCACTTTGTAAATCGCATTATTGCGGTTGGCGCTGAAGTAGATCGTACCGTCTGCGGCCACGTCCAAACCGGTGGCCACATAAGGGGGCGGCATGCCGGGGCCGCCGGACAAGCCGATGGGCAGCTTGTCGGCCACGGTGCGTTGCTGGTTGGTGGCGGGGTCGATTTCGGTCAAGCGGCCGAGCGCAGCTTCGGCCACGATGAAGGTGCCCCAGGGTGTGGCGGCCACGCCTTCGGGCAGCGCCAAGCCCTTGGTGACCACGGTTTTGCTGCCGTCGGCCAAGTTGACCTTCACGAGGTTGCCGGCAGCTTCGGTCACGTACAGCGAGCCATCGCGGCCCAAGGTCATTTGCACAGGGCCGGCCAAACCGCTGGTCACCACCACGCGCGTGGCGTAGTCGGCACCGCTGGCTTTGGTGATGTTGCCGGTGGCAATTTCAGCCACCAGCACGCTGCCATCGGCCAAAGGCAAGGCGTCGTAGGGTGCCTTCCAACCGTGCGTCATGGCCAGGGTTTTGTTGGTGGCACGGTCGAGCACTTGCACCGAGCCGGTGAACCACGACGCCAAAGCCACCAGCTTGTCGGAGATGCCCACAGCGAACGGGTACTCCATCACCACGCCCTCGCCGTGCATGCGCATCACGTCGCTGACTTTGCCGCTGCCCAGGTCGACCTTGCGATGGCCGAACACGTCGGCCACCCACAGCGTGCCGCCCGACACCTTCACGCCCGACGGCACCGCCAAGGCACCGCGGGTGAGCACTTTCACATCGCCCGTGGCGGGGTTGTAAGCCTCAATCGAGTTGTCGGCCATGTTGGACACATACACCGTGCCGTCAGGTGCCACCGCCAAGTTGTCGAGCGCAGTTTTGAGCTGCTTCGCCACGGTTTTTTTGCCGCTGGCCAGCTCCACTTTGCAAAGCTCGCCGGTGGCGGTGTCGACCACCCAGAGGTTGCCTTTGCCGTCCAAATTGGCGGCGGCCGGAATTTTGAATTCTTTGTTGATGACGGTGACGGTCCCCGTGGCGGGGTCAATTTTCACGACGCTGTTCTTGAACCACAGCGGGCCGTACAGCATGCCGTCGGGGCCGACTTCAAAGCCGTTGAAGCCGCCCACGTCTTTGGCAATCAAGCGCGGCGGCTTCACACCTGCCACATCGATTTCCCACACCGCATCACCCAGGAACACTTGGCTGGCGTAAAGCTTGCCGTTCTTGCGGTCGAAATCGAGCGAGTTCAAACCCGGCAGATCTTTGGCCAACACACGCATCGGCGACGCGTCGTTTTCGCGGTAGCGAAGCATGCCCATCAGGTAGTTGGTCCAGGCCATCTCACCGTTCGGGCCAATCGCAATGTCGTCGGCCTGACCTTCAGGGCCGCCCACCAACACCTTGGCTGCACCGCTGGTGCGGTCGACCTCCCAAATGGCGTTGCCCAACACGCTGCCCGCCAACAAGCGCCCACCCTTGTCCACCGCCAAACCGTGCACGCCGGTGAAGCTGGACGGTGCCACCACCACCTCGGGCGCGTTCCAGCCGGTAGGCTTGGAAGAGGGTGGCGACGCGCAGGCAACCAACAAAAGTGCGCAGCTTGCGAACAAGCCACTGAGCGAGCGTGTCATGAGTGTCTCCTTCTGGTTTTGGAGACTTGATGTTGCGCGTGCCACTTGCTTCGTCCCATTGGGCTGTACCCTGTAAAAGAGCAGACCCGGCTATGGGGCAAGCGACGACACTGATTCAATCGAACGCATGGACGCCAGCCCCACGGCCCACGTCGACGCGGCGGGCTCTTGATGACGCCTCACTGCGCGCAAAACAAACCATGAGTGGGCGCCCGTTCGCAAATCGGGACCCATCTATAAAGAGCAGACGCCAAAACCATCCGCTCGACAACTCACTTCTTTCAGGATCAGCGCCATGCCTTCAATGTCTCGACGCACCGCGATGGCCGCGATACCCGCGATCGCATCGTCTTGCTGGGCACCCGGCGCTGGTTCCAGCGAAACGCTGCCGCTGGCTGCACTGCGCGACATCGCGGCGTCCAAGGGCTTGCTGTTTGGCGCGGCGGTGCGCTCGCGCCAATTGAGCGGAACTGACGGTTTGGCCGCGGCCTTGAGCGCGCAGTGCAATGTCCTGGTGGCCGAGACCGAGATGAAATGGGCGGCGCTGGAACGCGTCCAAGGCAGCCTCGACTTTGCGGCCGCCGATCGCATCGTGGCGTTTGCGCGTGCGCATGGCCAGCAGCTTCGAGGCCACACGTTGGTGTGGCACGAAGCGCTTCCCGCCTGGCTGCCGCTGGCCGTGACGACGGGCGATGCCACCGTTTTGCTGGTGCGCCACATCACCGCCGTGTGCCAACACTTCGGTGCGCAGGTTCAGCATTGGGACGTCGTGAACGAAGCGTTGCAACCCGACCAGGGGCGGCCCGACGGCTTGCGTCGCTCGCTGTGGTTGGAGCGCTTGGGGCCGGGCTATTTGGACCTGGCTTTTCTCACCGCCCGCGCTGCCGCACCGCATGCCAGCTTGGTCTACAACGATTTCGGCTTGGAGCAAGACGAAAAGTGGCAAGACGTGAAGCGCGCCAAGCTGCTGCAATTACTGGAGGGTTTTCGCAGGCGGCAGGTGCCTGTGGACGGCTTGGGCATCCAAGCCCACTTGAACGCGGGCGTGCCCTTTCACGCCGGAAAGTTTCGCGCTTTTCTCCGAGCAGTGGCCCAGATGGACTTCAGCATTCACATCACCGAACTCGACGTCAATGACCGCAGCCTGCCGGCCGACGTCGATGTGCGTGACGCCGCCGTGGCCGGCCTGACCCAGGATTTTTTGGACGTGGCGCTGGACGAGCCGAAGCTCGAGCAATTGCTGACGTGGGGGCTGAGCGACAAAGACTCGTGGTTGAGCAAAACCCCGAACAAGATGCGCACAGATAACCTGCCCCAACGGTCGTTACCGCT
>JANPNT010000006.1:0-4133 GCA_031427655.1 Burkholderiales bacterium | reverse complement strand
TGGCGGATGTGAATACCTGGTTGTACGGCACGCAGGCCGGGGCGCGGGGGTTGATTCGGTTGACGGATGAGAGTGGGTTTGAGGCTGGGGCGGACGGGTGAATTTTTGAAGAGCACACAAAGGTGACTTGTGTTTTGAGTTTTCACCTCCTCCCCAATCCTCCTCCTCCGTCAAAGAGGAGGGGCCCTACAAATTCAGCGTTGAAAACGCGCTGTTAACTGACGGCAGTCGCCCACCACCCTCCCCCTGCCAGGGGGAGCGAGTGAGCTGAAGCACGCTTGAAGTATTGGGGCCCGCGTATTGGACATTCCTGACCGCTCGTTAGGTTCGACCCCACAGGACGAGTACCGGCTCATGACCCGTGTCCGCGCGAACAGGTCAAATGTGTATTGAGCGCCTCTTCTTTGGTGACTTCTCTTCTGACGCGACAAATGAAAGTTACTCGCCTGCCGGAGCCTGAAACTACAAAAGCGCCGGCTCGCTTCCGCGCACGCGGAACCCTAGGAAAAATCAAATCATTCCCAAGCCGGCGTAGCGTTCATCACCTCCTGCAAAGTCGTCTGCCCCTCAGCCACCTTGGTACACCCCGCCAACCGGAGCGGCCGCATGCCGTCTTTCAGCGCCTGTTGACGCAACTTTTGCGGATCAGGCAAAGGCTGCAAACAAGCCCGCGCCGCGTCCGTCACGCTGAGCAATTCGTACAGGCCCGTGCGACCCCGAAACCCGGTCATGCGGCACTCCAAACAACCCACTGGTTTGTAGGCCCGCACCGCACCATTCAAGCGCCACGGCTTCACAAATTCGGCCAAAGTTTCCGCCGTGGTGTCTGCATCCGGCTGCTTGCAGGCGGGGCACAAAGTGCGCACCAAACGCTGCGCCAACACACCAATCACGGTGGCGCTGATCAGGTATGGCGCCACGCCCAAATCGACCAAGCGCGTGATGGCCGAGGCAGCGTCGTTGGTGTGCAAGGTGCTGAACACCAAATGGCCGGTGAGTGCGGCTTGAATGGCCATCTCGGCCGTGTCGAGGTCGCGAATTTCGCCGACCATGATGATGTCCGGGTCCTGTCGCATCAAGGCACGCACGCCTTCGGCAAAGCCCAAATCCAAACTGTGTTGCACCTGCGTTTGGTTGAACGCGGGTTGAATCATCTCGATCGGGTCTTCGATGGTGCAGACGTTGACTTCGTCAGTGGCCAAGCGTCGCAGCGTGGAATACAGGGTGCTGGTTTTGCCCGAACCTGTGGGCCCCGTGACCAAAATAATCCCGTTGGGGCGCGCCACCAAGGCCTCCCAGCGCTTCACGTCGTGGCTGCCAAAACCCAAGGCGTCGAGTTGCTTGATGCTGGTGTCGGGATCAAAAATTCGCATCACCATTTTTTCACCGAAGGCGGTGGGCAACGTGGACAAACGCATCTCTACTTCGTCGCCTTCGGGGTTGCGGGTTTTGATGCGTCCGTCAAGCGGGCGGCGCTTTTCAATCACGTCCATGCGGCCCAGCAATTTGATGCGCGCAATCATGGCGCTCATCACGCCGGGCGGCATCTGATAGACGGTGTGCATCACGCCGTCAATTCGAAAACGAATGGCGCTGCGCTCGCGGCGCGGCTCCAGGTGAATGTCGGAGGCGCGTTGGTCAAAGGCGTATTGCCACAACCAGTCGACCACCTGCACCACGCCTTGGTCGTTGGCATCAAGTTGCTTGTTGCTGCGACCCAGCTCGACCAATTGCTCGAAGTTGACGGCGGCTGCCGCCTCACCGGTTTTCACCGCCGCGCGCACTGAAGTCGACAGCATGTAGAACTCGGTTGTGAACTTGGCCAGCTCCAGCGGGCTGACCATCACCAGCTTGACAGTGCGGCGGGTGTGGGCCGCGATCTCGGGCATCCATGACACGTCAAACGGCTCACTGGTGGCGATGGTCACTTCGTGCAAACCAAACTGCAAAGGCAGCACGTGTCGGCGTTCGGCGTAGGTGATGGACATCACGTCGGCCACGCGGCCCACGTCCACACGCAGCGGGTCGATGCGCAGGTAGCCCAAGCCGCAGCGCGTGGCCAACCATTCGGTGAGGGCTTCGACATCCAGCGCTTTGCTGCTGCCTTTGCGCACCAAGCCTGCACTGGCCAGACGCACCAACGGATGCTGCGAACTGTCGGCACCGCCAAATCGCTGGATGGTGCGTTCAAAGTCCTCTTTGCTGATGACGTGGTCGGCATGCAGCGCAGTCAACAACCAGCGCCATTCGAGTCGGCCTTTCGGGGCCGCTTTCGGGGACGCTTGGGGGGCCGCTTCGGGGGCCACTTTTGGGTGACTCATGAGCGGCGGTTTGAGTGGAAGGTCGGTGGGTTTCATGCGGCAACAGTTCTGTGATCAGACAAGCACAAAAGGGCGAATCATCTTCACCCATTTTGGCGCGGGCAACTTGTAAAGCGCTTTGATGTTGTCGGCGCGGGCCACCAGCACGTCACGCTCAGGCAAGCCCATCCCCTTCATCGCCACCAGCACGGTGTTGCCTTCCTTCGTGGGCTGCATGCTGAAGACGTTGTTGGAATCAGCAGTTTGCCGAAATGCGTTTGCCACTCTTTTTGCGCTGCGCTCAAAGCTGGCGTCGCGGCCGAACAGGTTGACGGTCATTACGCCGCATTCGCGCAACAGTGCAAAACAGTGGCGGTAAAACGCCTCGCTGTCGAGCATGGGGCTGGCGGCGTCTTGGTCGTACAGGTCAACGCACAGGGCATCGACGGTGTTGGCGTTTTCGGGGTCGGCCACATAGTCTTCGGCGTCCATTTCCAACACCTTTAAACGGGCACCGTCTTCAGGCAATTTGAAGCACCAACGGCAAATCGAGATCACGCTCGGGTTCAGCTCCACTGCGGTGGTGCGCATGTGCATGGCACCGAAAGTGAAACGGGTGATGGCCGCCGCGCCCAAGCCCAGCTGCACGGCGTGCGCACTGCGCCACTGCGCCTCGGGGCGCAGCAGCATCCACACCATCATGCGTTGGATGTATTCCAGCTCCAGGCCCAGCGGCTTGCGGATGCGCATGGCACCTTGCACCCACGGCGTGCCAAGGTGGAGGTAGCGAACCGCGTCGGCCTCAGAGACAGTGGCTTCTGCGAGCGTGGGGTAAGTTCTTTTCGTTGGCATAGGCAAACAGATCGACATGCGCAAATTATCGCGAGCCCAGCAAACCGCATTGCTCGAACACCGCCTGCCAAGCGGCCAGTTTGCGGGCATAACTCCAACTCGCGTTGGCTGGGCTGGTGGACGGCAACCGATACGCCGCCACGCCAAGCGCTTCGGTGTGCTTTTTAGACCGTGCCGATTCACCGCCGTTGTGCGCCACGGCTTGCAGATTCGGCGCCAACAATTTCAAGCTGGCCAAGTCGTTCAACACCGGCTCGCGAATGGCGCTGTCAAGGCTGCCTGCGCGAAGGCAGCTGGCGTAAACGTCCCACAAACCCAAGCCGCGGTTCAGCACGATGGGCAAGCGCTTTGCATACGGAAGGCTGGCCAAGTCCACACTGAAAAGCGCCGACAGAATCGGCCAAAAGTGGTTGCGCGGATGCCCGTAGTACTGCGCCGCTTGCAGCGACGCAATGCCGGGGAAGCTGCCCAACACGACCAAGCGGGTGCGGTGGTCAATGACGGCGGGCAGGCCTTCGAGAACCTCATTTGTGGTGCTCACAGCGCCGCGAATCGGGGCAAAGCTTGACGCGCATTGGATTGGGTTGCCTCGCTCACGTCTTGCAAACTCATGCCGCGCAGTTGCGCCAAAACTGCGGCAATGCGCGGCACTTCGGCGGGTTCATTGCGGGCCAGTTCGCCGTGCGCACGTTGCTCTGCGGTTTTGTAAAGCCAAGCGGGCGGAATGTCGGGCGCATCGGTTTCCAGCACGATGGCCCTCATTGGCAATGTCTGTGCCAGACGGCGAATTTGCAAGGCGCGCTCAAACGTCAAGGTGCCGCCAAAGCCCAACTTGAAACCCAGGTTCACGAAGGCCGTGGCCTGCTGCTCGCTGCCGTTGAACGCATGCGCGATGCCGCCGCGAACTTTGACAAGCCGCAAATGCTTGAGCAAGGTGTCGGCCGAGCGGCGCACGTGCAAGATGACGGGCAGGTCGAATTC
>JANPNT010000005.1:0-17180 GCA_031427655.1 Burkholderiales bacterium | reverse complement strand
GCGCAATGCGCACCGTGTCGTTGTTCGGCACGATGGTGGCCAAGAAAAAGTCTTTGTCTGCTTTTGAAAACCAGCCCATGGTGGCTCCTTGTTGAGGTTTGCTGCGTTGAAATGCCATCAAACCTTAACTCGGTTTTCGGGTTTGGATGCTCAAATCCCCCAGCGCAAAGCGGCGGTGTGAACGGGCGCGTCCCACAGCGCCAGCAGCGAGTCGTCGACCGCTGTGACGGTAATGGAGCAACCTGCCATTTCCAGTGACGTGACGTAAGACCCGGTGAGGTGGCGCACCACTTTCACACCGGCTGCGTTCAGCACCTTCATGGCGGCGTTGACCATGACGTACAGCTCGAGGTTGGGCGTGCCGCCAAAGCCGTTGACCAACAAAATCACCTCTTGACCGCGCGGCAGGTTCAGGTCTTTGAGCACCGCACCGGTCAACTCGGCGGCGACCTCGTCGGCCGTGCCCAGCTTGACGCGGCGCCGGCCAGGCTCACCGTGGATTCCCACGCCCATTTCCATTTCGTCGGGGCCAATTTGGAAAGTGGGCTTGCCTGCGGCAGGCACGGTGCACGAGGTGATGGCCACGCCCATGCTGGCGGTGGCTTTGTTCACCGCGTCTCCCAGGGCTTTGAGTTGCGCCAATTTGTCGCCGCGCTGGGCCGCCGCGCCGACGATTTTTTCCACGATCACCGTGCCCGCCACGCCGCGTCGACCGGTGGTGTAGGTGGAGTTTTCAACCGCCACGTCGTCATTGACGATGACGGTGGCGTTTTCGATGTCAAGCATCTCGGCGGCCATCGAAAAATTCATCATGTCGCCGGAATAATTTTTGACGATAAAGAGCACGCCCGCACCGGTGTTCACGGCTTCGGCCGCTGCCAACATTTGGTTGGGCGTGGGCGAGGTGAATATTTGCCCGGGGCAAATCGCGTCCAACATGCCGTGGCCGATGAAGCCTGCGTGCAATGGTTCGTGGCCAGTGCCACCGCCGGATATCAGGCCGACCTTGCCGGGCACGGTTTGACGCCTGCGCACGAACTCGCGATCGGGGCCCAGCACTGCGATGTCGGCATGGGCGATGGCAAAGCCGTCAAGCGATTCAGCCAGGACGGTGTCAACGTGGTTGATGAGTTTTTTCATCATGCTAATTTCAACTTTCAAGCGTTGAGGTTGTCAGTGGCCATGGTGTTACTGGCCAGACCATCACAGACGGCGCTGATGATGAGCGCCATGGAGCGTGAGCCGGGGTCGACATGACCGAGCGCGCGATCCCCCAAAAAGGACGCGCGGCCGCGGCCCGCGTCCATTTGCGCGGTGGCCGCCGCACTGTCGTGGGCGCATTGGCGCACGCGTGCGATCAAGTCGTCGCCGCCGAGTGCGAGCACTTTTTGCACCGGGTCGAGCACGTCGAGCAAGGTTTTTTGGCCGACTTCGGCTTTGCCCAAACGCGTGAGCGCTTTGACACCGGCGTCGATCGCGCGGGCCATGGCGGCGGCATTCGCTTGTGCGGGCAACTCCTTGGCCAAGGTCACCATCAAGGTGCCAAACACCGGCCCCGACGAACCACCGATGGTGGACATGCAGGTGGTGCCCATGGTTTTGAGGGCGTCGTTCAAGCTTTGTGTAGACAGCACATCCAGCTTGGCTTGGATGGCCAACGCGCCTCGGCGCATGTTCAGGCCATGGTCGCCGTCGCCGATGGCTTGGTCAAGTGTGGTGAGCTCTTCAACGTGGTCGATGAGCGTTTGGGTGGCGGCACTGATGAGGGCAGCGTGGTTCATGACTTCCTCTGTGTGGGTGAATGATGTGGCCGTTTTCAGGCCGCGATGCGTTGCCCGGCCGCGTCAAACCACAGCGGTTGCTGCAAGGTGATTTGCACCTTGTCACCAGGCTCCACGGTGATGCCCGGCGGTGGGGCAGCCACCAATTTGTGGGCGCTGCCGTCGAGCGACACATGCACCAGATGCTGGTCGCTCAAGCGCTCGATCCGCAGCACGCGAGCCGTACAAGCGGAGGTGTTTGACGTGTGGATGTCGTTGCTCAGTTTCAGGTGTTCGGGGCGGATGCCCAGCGTCGCGGCCTGCGGCGGCGCGTTGATGCTTCCCAAATCGACGCCTAACGCGCTGCGTGGCAGCAAGTTGATGCGCGGTGAACCCAAACGCGACGCCACATAGCTGCTCACCGGGTTCTCGTAAATCTGGCGCGGCGTGCCGAGCTGCACCAGCTTGCCTTCTTGCAACACACCCACGCGGGTGGCCATGGTGAGGGCTTCGGTTTGGTCGTGGGTGACGTAGAGCATGGTCGCGCCCAGGTCTTGTTGGATGCGCTTCAGCTCCAGCCGCAGGTCGTCGCGCAGCTTGGCGTCAAGCGACGACAGCGGCTCGTCCATCAGGTAAACCGCAGGGCGGCGCACCAAGGCACGGCCGATGGCCACGCGCTGCATTTGCCCGCCCGACAATTTGGTGGCCGGGTTTTTGAGCTTGTCTTCGATGCGCAGCATGCGCGCCACTTCCATCACCTTGCGGTCAATCTCCGCAGGCGATGTGGGGTGAAGCGGTGAGCGCAGCGGGAAGGCCAAGTTGTCGTACACGCTGAGATGTGGGTAGAGCGAATATTGCTGAAACACAAAGGTTACGTCGCGCAGGGCCGGGGCCACAGTGGTGACGTCGCGCCCACCGATAAACACCTGGCCTTCGTCGGGTGTTTCCAGGCCCGACACCAACCGCAGGGTGGTGGTTTTGCCTGCGCCGCTGGGCCCGAGCAGCACGATGAATTCGCCGCTGCGGATGTCCAGGCTCAGGTCGCTGACGGCCTGCTTTTCGCCGAAGCGTTTGCCGACGGAATTCAAAATCACGTCAGCCATGGTGGGCTCCTTGACGTAAATCTGAAGGTGATTTTCGGCTTCCCTTTTGCGCCACCGAAGCCACCGAAGCCACAAAAGCCACGTCGTCGCGAGCGGTGCGAAGCGCGCGTCCCGAGGTTTTGTCAAACAGCGAAACCGCCTTCGCATCGAAGCTCAAGCCGACGTGATCGCCGCGCGCCACCGTGGAGTTCACATCAACCTTGGCGCGCAAAGTAGCACCCGACGCGGTGGCCAAAGTCACGACCTGGCTGGTGCCCAAATACTCGGTGCCCAGCACCTCGGCGCGCAGCGCGGAGTCATCGCTCAAGCGCACATGTTCGGGCCGCACGCCGCACAGCAGTTGGGCCTGGGCCACGTCTTCGCGCAGCGCAGGCACCTCGACCGTGGCGACACCGATTTGCACGCTGTGATGGCCGCGTGCCAGAGCCGCTTCAAACGGCAAGAAGTTCATCGGCGGCGAGCCGATGAAGTCGGCTACAAACACGCTGGCGGGGCGCTCATAAACCTCCAACGGCGCACCGAGTTGTTCAATCAAACCGCGGTTCATGATGGCGATGGTGTCGGCCATGGACATGGCTTCGGTTTGGTCGTGCGTGACGTACACCGTGGTGGCATTCAGGCGGTCGTGCAGGGCGCGCAACTCATGGCACATGACCTCGCGGAATTCAGCGTCCAGCGCGCCCAAAGGCTCGTCCATCAAAAAGGCCAAAGGCTGGCGCACGATGGCGCGACCCAGGGCCACGCGCTGGCGATCGCCGCTGGACAAGCCCGACACCGACGACTTCAGCAGGTCGGTAATTTGCAGCGTGCGCGCCGCCTCCATCACGCGATGCTCGATCTCGGCTTTGGGCATGCCCTGCGCCACCAAAGGAAAGGCAATGTTTTGCCGCACGTTCATGTGCGGGTACAGCGCGAACATTTGGAACACGAAGGCAATGTCGCGGGCCGAGGCGCGCTTGAAACTGACGTCTTCATCGCCCAAGAAAATCTGACCCGAGGTGGGCAACTCCAAGCCCGCGATCATGCGCAAGGTGGTGGTTTTGCCGCAGCCTGAGGGGCCGAGCAAGCAGAAGAACTCACCGTCTTTGACAGTGAAGCTCGAGTCCTGCACCGCTGTGAATTCAGCGAAAGCTTTGTGCAGTTGATGGACGCGTATCTGGGCCATGGCGCTGATTGATTTTTCTTGTTCAGTCGGGAAATTTGGAGACGACCATGAACATCAGCGTGCCAACAAGCGTGGTCGCAAATGACCAGGTGAAAAGCACCATGGCCAGAGGCTGCAACATCATCACGATGCCCAGCGTGATGAGCACGCAAGCCACCATTTCCATCGGCCCACGACGTAGCCACTTTGGCCAGGATTTCGATGTCATGTTGATGACTCCATAGAGCTGAACGAGCGATGGGTCGCGACGAGTGGCGTGCCGTCTGACGTCACCGCATTCGCAGTCATGCAGACGCCCTGGATCCGGCTGCGCCGGTCCGGCAGCGTCGCCCCCTGGGGGGAGCGCCGCAGGCGCTTCGGGGGGTTCGTCATTTCCTCACCGCCCCGAAAGTGATGCCGCGCAGCAGGTGCTTTCGCAGCAGGATGGTGAACACCAATATGGGCAGCAAGAACAGCGTCGTGCCGGCGGCCACCGCCGGCCAGTCCTGCCCACCCTCACCGATGATGATCGGGATGAAAGGCGGTGCGGTCTGCGCGGTGCCACTCGTCAACAGCACCGCGAAGGCGTATTCGTTCCACGAAAAAATCAAACAAAAAATGGCGGTGGCAACGATGCCGGTGGTGGCCTGCGGCAGCACCACCTTGCGAAAGGCTTGCAGCCGCGTGTAGCCGTCCACCATGGCGGCTTCTTCGTATTCACGCGGAATTTCGTCAATGAAACCTTTCAGCAACCACACTGCCAGCGACACATTCACGGCGCTGTAAAGCAAGATCATTCCCAGCCGGGTGTCGGACAAACCCAACTCGCGGTACATCAGGTAAATCGGAATGGCCACGGCGATGGGCGGCATCATGCGGGTGGACAAAATAAAGAACAACAGATCGTCTTTCAGCGGCACCTTGAAACGCGAGAAAGCGTAGGCCGCCATCACCCCAAAACCGACCGACAAAATGGTGGAGCCAAACGCGATGATGAGCGAGTTGAGGAAGCGCGGCACGTAGTTGGAAGTACCGGCCACCACCATGCCCGCATCGCGCGCCACTTGCTCGCAATAACCCGTGGCGGGCGGCAAGCTGGCGATGTATTCCGGCGTTTGCCGCGAGCGCGTGGTGAAGAGATTGCAATAGCCTTCCACCGTCGGAGTGAAGATGACTTTGGGCGGATAACTGATCGCATCCGACGGCGTTTTGAAACCAGTCAAGATGATCCACACCAGCGGGATGATGGTGATGACGGCGTACAGGATCACCAAGATGCTGGCGATGCCGCGGGTTCGCGGGGTGGGTTCAACCACCGAGTGCGCCGTGCTGATTCCTTTGTTCATGGCGTTGCAGTAAGTCAGCGGTTTTTCACGTGGTTGAGGGCTTTGACGTAGATGTTGGCCATGCCAAACACCGCCACAAAAAGGATCACCGCAAAGGCCGACGCGTAACCGGTGCGCCATTTCTCAAAAGCCTCTCGCTTCAAGGTGATCGATGCCAATTCAGTGGCCGAACCCGGCCCGCCCGAGGTGAGCAAATTCACCATGTCAAACATCTTGAAGTTCTCGATGCCGCGAAACAACACGGTCAACATCACAAACGGCAACACCATGGGCAAGGTGATGCTCCAGAACTGACGCCACGGTGAAGCGCGGTCGACTTCGGCGGCTTCGTAGAGGTAGTCCGGAATGGAGCGCAGCCCGGCCAGGCAGATCAACATCACGTAGGGCGTCCACATCCAGGTGTCGACGATGACGATGGCCCAGGGTGCCAGCGTGACCGAGCCGAGCATGGAAAACGACGACGGCGACACGCCGCTGAGGAAGGCTGCGGCGTAGTTGAAAAGGCCCATTTGCGGTTGGTACAAAAACGCCCAAAAGTTGCCCACCACGGCAGGCGACAACATCATGGGGATCAAGATGAGCGTGGTCCAAAACCCGTGACCCCGAAACTTGCGGTCGATCAACCAAGCCAAGCTGAAGCCGATCGCCACCTGCAGCAAGATGGTCCAGAACAGGAAGTGCGCGGTGGTCTGCATCGCGGCCCAAATGTCGGGGTCGGTGAGCACTGAGATGTAGTTGTCCAGCGCCACGCCCAGCACCTGCGCGTTCGGCCGGTTGGCACGGAAGTTGGTGAACGACAGTTTCACCGTCCAGATCAACGGAAAAATGTTGATGGCCAACAGCAACAGCATGGTCGGGCCCACAAACAGCCAGGCCACCGTGCGGTCTGATAGGCCGCGCATGCGTGCCATCAAAGGCGCTGCAGGCTCAGGCAACAAATGGGGGTGCGATAGCATGGGGTCAAGTTCAAAGAAAAAGGGAACAAGCCACAAGCTACGGGCGGCTTGGCTGCCCGTAGCTCGCTTCAGATCAAGCCGGTCAAAGCAAAACGGTCACTTGAGTTTTCCGTCCTCTTTGAACACCTTTTTCCAATCCACCACCAAGGCATCCAGCGCTTCTTTGGCACTGCCCTTGTCGGCCACCACGAAGTCATGGGTGCGCTTTTGCATGGCCAGCATGAGCTGCGCATACGAGGGCTCGGCCCAGAAATCGACCACCATGCCCATCGAATCGAGGAAGGCTTGGGCAAACGGTGAGCTCTTGGCATAGCCAGGGTCGTTCAGCACCGCGTTGGCGGCCGACGAACCGCCGATGGCTTGCCACTTTTTCTGTACATCGGGGTTGGCAAACCACTTGATGTACTGAAGTGCCTCAGCCCGGTTGGGCGAATACGACACCACCGAGATGCCTTGACCGCCCAGCTGCACGCCCTTGCCTTTGTCAGACGGGTTGGTGAAGAAACCGATTTTTTCACCTCCCACATTCGGGTCTTTGTTCAGGCCAGGGAAGAAGGCAAACCAGTTCATCATCATGGCCACTTGGCCCGACTTGAAGGCGTCCAAGCCCTCGCCCATGTAGGCGTTGGTCAGGCCGGGCGGCGTGCTGCCTTTGTACAAAGATTTGTAGAAGTCCAGCGCCTTGATGGCCTCAGGCGAGTTGACGAAACCGTCCATGGCATACGGCTTCTTTGGGTCTTGGTATTTGAAGCCCATCGGGTAGAGCACGTTGGTCACGCCCATGGTGATGCCCTCCGAGCCGCGCTCGGTGAAAAGGTAAGCGCCGTAAACCTTCTTGCCGTCGATGGTGCGGCCTTGGAAGAATTCAGACACTTGCTTGAACTGATCCCAAGTCTTGGGCGCGGTCAAATCGCGGCCGTGCTTCTTTTTAAATTCGGCTTGCAGCTCTGGCTTGGCAAACCAGTCTTTGCGGTAGGTCCAACCCACGGCGTCGGCCATGGCGGGCAGGGCCCAGTAGTTGGGCGTGTTCTTCGGCCATTCGGCATAGCCGGTCACGGTGGCGGGCGCGAAGTCGGTCATCTTGATGCCTTCTTTCGCGAAGAACTCATTCAGCTTGACGTAGTGACCGCTCTCGGCCGCGCCGCCCACCCACTGGCTGTCTCCAATGATGAGGTCGCACAACTTGCCTTTGCTGTTCAGCTCGTTGAGCATGCGGTCGGCAAAGTTGGGCCAAGGCACAAACTCAAATTTCATCTTCACGCCGCTCTTGGCGGTGAAGTCTTTCGACAACTCCACCAGCGCGTTGGCGGGGTCCCACGCGGCCCAGCACAGGGTGATGGTTTTGTCTTGCGCTTGTGCGGCAGTGCCGCCCAAGGTGAGTGCGGTGGCGGCGGCCATGGCAGCCAAAGCGGGAAGTTTTTTGAACACGGTTGTCATTTCTTTTGTCTCCTGGGTTTTGAAGTTAACGGGGCTGAACAAAGGGCACACACGGAAAAATCACCAGTCCTGCCGGTCGGTCGGCTGCATCAACGCGAACGCGTCAGTGCAGGTTCTCAGCCGTCAGGATTTCGACGCGCGGTTGCACCACGTTCAGTGCACCGCGAACGTTCTCGCACAGGGCGCGCAACACACGCGCCGCTGCGTTGACGCAGTAATGAATGTCCTGCGTTAACACGTAGGCCAAGCCGCCGCTGCTGAGCAGCGCACGGTGGGCGTCAGACAAGTCGTGGGCCACCAAGGCCACCTTGTGGTTCAGCTCGGCGCGCTCCAGTGCGCGAGCCAAACCGGCGCTGCCTGCGCCCACGTTGTAGATGCCCGCCACGCGCGCCGAGTCGATGTCTTTTTTGAGGAAGCGTGTGAGAGCGCGGGCCGCACTCGCGTCGTCGGTGGGAAGGTCTGGCAAGCGCAGCAGGCGCAGATGAGGCGCGCGTTCCTCCAGCACTTGCGCAAAGCCGATGCGCCGGTCGATTTCAGACGACAGACGCGTGGCCGATGAAGCGAGCAACAAAGTGTCGCGTGGACTGGCCGCCGTGCGCGACAACAACAGCCCGGCGGTGCGGCCCCCAGCCCGGCTGTCGGCTCCCACATGGGTTTCGCGCATCGAACCCGCCACGTCTGAAAACAGCGTGACCACATGCACGCCCGCGCGCACCAGCTGGTTGATGGCCAGCTTGACTGGCGGCAAGTCGGGCGCCATCACCACCACGCCTTGGCAGTCGGTGAGCTTCGCCAAACCAGCGGCAAACAAAGTGCCGTCGCCGGTGGGGAAACGGTAGGTCAACTCGGTGATGTGCTGATGGCGCAAGTCGCCGGCCGATTGGGCGATTTGCCGGTCGACCAAATCGGCAAACGGGTTGGAATCGGCCGCGTCGTTTTGCGGCAGCACAAAGGCGAAGCGGAAGTTGGCGGCGTTGCGCGGGCGGCCGCGCTGCGGCGGTGCGCCCACCTCGGCCATGACGTGCATGACACGCTGCACGGTTTCAGCATTCACACCAGCGCGCTTGTTCAGCACGCGGTCCACCGTGGCCGTGCTCACACCGGCACGCGCGGCGATGTTGGCGATGGTGGCGATGGGCGTGACAACACTGTCTAAGGCGTTGACTGGAGGTGCAGAGGTCATCAAAAGCAAGTCGCTGATGGATAAATTCAAATGAATTCTCATCACATCAATAAATAAATCAATCAGGGTTTCAACCGAGCGACGAAAGCTCGGGGAAGGAGCTCAAAACGCCGATTGCCGCACCCTCGGCGCACGCGCAAGTCCCCACTCAGCGCAAGCGATTTGCATCATCAAAAAAGGGAGAAAACACGGCGGGCGCTGCGCTTGCGCAGGTGCGCACTGTCAGGCCCGCCAGCCTGCGAATGGGGCCAGGGGAATTTCTGAGCCGTTAGAAACAAAACCAAATCTGATTCGCCAAAGTCATCACGACGTCAGGCTGCAAGTAAGCCGCGAACACCAGCAACAGCACGGTGAATGCACCGGCCCCAATGAGAAGCTTCTTGCTCATGCAGGCACCGGCGTAGCGCCGCCCCCAAGTCGCGCAATCGCCGTTTCTTTCACCGGCAAATTGGCCAGTGCCGCGAACACGCCCAGCACGCCGGCAATCCACCACATCAAGTCGTAATTGCCGGTGATGTCGTACAGCTTGCCGCCCAACCACGCGCCCATGAAGCTGCCGACTTGGTGGCTCACAAACACAAAGCCACTGAGCATCGACAAATACTGAACGCCAAAGATCTGCGCCACCACGGCGTTGGTGGGCGGCACGGTGGACAGCCACAGCGCGCCAAAAACGGAGGAGAAAACATAAACGCTCATCGGCGTGAGTGGCACGTTCAAAAACACCACGATGGCCACGGTGCGCAGTGCGTAAATGGCCGACAAGATATAGCGCTTGGGCATGCGCTCACCCAGGTTGGCAACAGCGTAGGTACCGATGACGTTGAACAGGCCAATCAGAGCCAAGGCGGTGGTGGCCACATTGGGTGTCAGGCCGTTGTCTTTCAAATAGCTGGGCATGTGGATGGCAATGAACACCAACTGAAACCCGCAGACAAAGTAGCCCGCCATCAACCACCGAAAGCTCGGGTATGCAAAAGCCTCGCGCACCGCTTGCATCATGCTTTGCTGCACGCCGGTGGGCACGGCACGCGGGGGCTCTTTCAAACCGAACGACAGCGGGATGATGATGAGGGCCAACAATCCCAAAACAAACAGCGCGTTTTGCCAACCCAAGCCGCCGATCAAACCGTTTTCCACCGGCACCATCAGGAACTGCCCGAACGAGCCCGCCGCCGCCGTCATGCCCATGGCCCAACTGCGTTTTTCAGGTGCCACGTTGCGGCCGATCACGCCGTAAATCACCGCGTAGGTGGTGCCCGATTGGGCCATGCCCAAAATCAAACCGGCGCTGCCCATGAAAGCCCAACCCGAGGTGGACAAGCCCATCAACACCAAACCCGCAGCGTAAAGAATGCCGCCCACGATGAGCACGCGGTAAGCGCCAAACTTGTCGGCAAAGGCACCTGCCACCGGCCCCGCAAAACCCCAAGCCAGGTTTTGAATGGCGATGGCCAGCGCAAAGGTTTCACGCGTCCAGCCCCGGTCCATGGTGACGGGTTGCATCCACAACCCAAAACCGTGGCGGATGCCCATCGACACCGTGACGATCATCGCGCCGCAGATGAGCACTTGGCGCAGGGACAGGGACAGGGTGGGTTGAGGGGTGGTGGTCATGATTCGATTTGAATAGTTGTTGCGCGCTTTATGCACTGCAAATCTTGAGTCACCGCAGCCACGCCCCACTGCGTCAGGTGCGTCAGACATCCGTGCGGCGACAGCAAGCCAAACACGCGGGTGGTGAGGCCGACACCTGCAAAGGTAGCGCGACAGGTGACGTCCATGCTCGGTTGCAGCGAGGCCCGAAGCACCGGCATGAAAAAACGCAATTGCGCCACAACCAAGAGCACCAAGGCCTCTAAGCCAACTGCATCGGCCAGCATCAAAAGCGCGCGCAACTCAGGGTTGGTGACCAAGACCAAGGCGACCACCACGGTAGCGGCACCGAGCCACGACTTCGAGTTGTTGCGCATCAAGGGTTCACTTCTGAGTGCTTCACAACCGAGCCGTGCTCGCGCTGGGCGTCCGCGAAAAACCTACCCCGTTCGCCCTGAGGTACCGAAGGGCCAGCCTGGGACTTCAATACCTCACGGCGAACGAGATTTTTGCGGTGCGAAATCATTTGCTTGTGGCGGCAAGCTCAGCGGCACCAAAGCGGCCTGCGGCTGAACAAGTCTCCCAGGCCAGGGTTGTCATGAGCTGGTCGATCAAACAAAGCTTGCGCCGCCGCCAAACAGGCACTGTCAAAAATGAACATGGCCACTGATTTATGCGCGACTTTCGCAGCGCGACGCAACAACGCTGCTGGCTGGGGAGGGATGCGCAGTTCCATGCGGTTGAATCGGGTCGTGCTGGTCACAGCTTGCTTTCAAAACTACACGTCAGTCAACGCTTGCCCAAACCCAACTTCTCCAACAACCCATTCAGCTCTTCCAGCGACCCAAAGGCAATTGCGACTTCGCCTTGCTCGCCGCGCTTGGTGCGTTTTTTGACACGCACTTCCACGGCGGCGGTGAGCACATCAGACAGCTCTTGTTCTATGCGGGTGATGTCGCGCGACTTTTGCTGGGCCTCGCGCAGCAGCGGTTTTTGACGGGCCGACGCGCCTGCGCGTGCGACCAATTTTTCGGCGTCGCGTACGCTGAGTTTTTTGGCCACGATTTCCGAGGCGCTCAAAATTTGTTGCGCGCCTTCCAGCGGCAACAGCGCACGCGCGTGGCCCATGTCAATGTCACCGGCCATCAGCATTTGCTGCACCGGCTCGGCCAAATTCAGCAGGCGCAACAAGTTGCTGGCGGCGCTGCGCGAACGGCCCACGGCTTGCGCAGCTTGCTCGTGCGTCAGGCCAAATTCATCGGTCAGGCGTTTCAAGCCTTGCGCTTCTTCCAGCGGGTTGAGGTCTTCGCGCTGGATGTTTTCAATCAACGCCATCGCGGCCGCCGCCTCATCGGCCACGGCGCGCACTAACACGGGCACCTCTAGCAAGCCCGCCAATTTGGAGGCGCGCACGCGCCGTTCACCGGCAATGATCTCGTATCGCCCCGGCCCCACCGGGCGCACCAGCACCGGTTGCATCACGCCTTGGGCTTTGATGCTTTCGGCCAGCTCGTACAACGAGCCTTCGTCCATGCGGGTGCGCGGTTGGTACTTGCCCGGCTGAAGCTGCGACAACTTCAGGGTGTGCGGCAAGCCGTCGTCTACTGCGGCGGGAGTTTCAACAACTTTGGGGCCGAGCAGCGCTTCAAGGCCGAGGCCGAGGCCTTTGGGTTTTTTGGTGACCATGCCGAATTGTCGGCGATGAATTTGCGCGCTTTATGAACCGCTCAATCGCGCGGTTTAGTCACTTCGCCGCGCCACCCAATAAGTGGCACCTTCAGGGCCGTAGCGCTCGTTGTGCGGGATGTTGCGCGACAGCTCAAAGCGCCCGCCTGCGGTGAGGTGCTGGGTGTGCGACTCAGCGCCACTGCCCACCGTCAGCCACAACTCGCCGCTGACCACCAACGCCTTCGCGTCGAAAGGGTGGCTGTGGGTGTCGAGCACAGTCGATGGCGGCCATTCGCGAGAGATGACTTCGCTGTAGCCCTGACTGTGGGCGGCTGTCTCGAATTCCTGAAAGCTGGGCAAGTTCATCGCTGATTCCCTGAGTGTGGAGCTTGTTTATACCGCTGCTTTCCAAAACCGCTGCTTTAGTCGCCAGCCCAGCAGCACCGCAATCACCACGGCGTACACGGCCACTTCGTCAAAGTTGTTTTTGGCAGAACGCATCCAAAAGAAGTGCAGCAAACCGAGCAAAACAATGGCGTAAACGGCTTTGTGCAGCAGTTGCCAACGCTTGGCACCCATCCATTTGATGGCGGCGTTGAACGACGTGGCGGCCAGCGGCGTCATCAGCAACAAGGCGGTGCTGCCGACCAAAATGAACGGGCGCTTGATGATGTCTTTGACGATGTCAGCAGCCACAAAACTCATGTCGAGCCATGCGTAACTCAGGAAGTGCAGGCACACATAAAAGTAGGCAAACAAACCCAGCATGCGGCGAAAGCGCAGCAGTGCGGGTTGCTTGACCCATTGGCGCAGCGGCGTGATGGCCAGCGTGATGCACAAAAAGCGCAGTACCCAATCGCCGGTGGCGCGGATCAAGGCCTCGGCTGGATTGGCCCCCAAGGTGTTGGCCACCGCACCGTAAACCAACCACGCCAAGGGCAGCAGGCACAGCACAAAAAGCACGGGCTTGGCGGCAGCGTGCAGCAGCCAGGATTTGCGTTTCGCAGCAGGCCGCACCGGCATGCCCGCATCCAACACAGCGGTTTTCATCGGGCTTCTCAGAACTGCTTTTTCAGGTCCATGCCAGCGTACATCTGACCCACTTGGGCCTCGTAGCCGTTGAATATCAAGGTCGGGCGCTTCTTCTGAAACAGGCCGTCTTCGCCGATGCGGCGCTCAGTGGCTTGGCTCCAACGCGGGTGGTCTACCGTGGGGTTCACGTTCGAATAGAAGCCGTATTCATCGGCATTGGCTTTGTTCCAACTGGTGCGTGGCTCTTTGTCGGTGAAGCGGATCTTGACGATGGACTTGCCGCTTTTGAAGCCGTACTTCCAAGGCAACACCATGCGCACTGGCGCGCCACTTTGGTTGGGCAAAACCTCACCGTACATGCCAAAGCCCAGCAGCGCCAGCGGGTGCATGGCTTCGTCCAAACGCAGGGCTTCCGTGTAAGGCCACTCCAATACTTTGGAGCCGAGCGCTGGCATGGTTTTGGGGTCGGCCAGCGTCACGAATTCAACATACTTGGCACCCGGCAAAGGCTCAACCCGTTTGATGAGTTCGCTCATCGAATAACCGACCCACGGGATCACCATCGACCAGCCCTCGACGCAGCGCAGGCGGTAAAGGCGTTCTTCCATGGCGGGGAGCTGCATCCGGTCTTCCAGGTCGTAAACCTTCGGTTTTTTAACCAAGCCTTCTACCGCCACTGTCCAGGGTTTGATTTTCAAGGTGCCGGCGTTTTTGGCGGGGTCGGCTTTGTCGGTGCCGAATTCATAAAAATTGTTGTAGGTGGTGGCGTCGGTGTAGGGCGTGGCCTTGTCCATGGTGATGCCGCCGGGCACGGCGCTGCGCGCACCGGGCAAAGCCGCCAACTTTCCGGGCTTGGCAGCCTGCGCGAGTGCGTCACGCGCGGCCCAAGACGCGAAGCCAATGCCGCTGGCACCGAACGCGAGCGTTTTCAGCATGCTGCGGCGGCCTTCATAGACCTCGCGCGAGGTGATGTCGAAGGCGCTGTGGTGAGTGAAGCCGCGGTCTTTGAGGAAGTGCATAGAGCTTGCCTTGGGTAATGCTGTTGTGAATCGTGGTCGAAGGTTGTTCGAGATTTCTGACGCTCAGGCGCAACGGGGCCGGCTAAACCACATCGCCTTCGCCGCCATCAAACAGTCTCAGCGAACTCTGCGAGACGCGTTCTCGGAAGCTGCGACGGTTCATGAGTTTGATTTGCGCTTCGCCGGGCAGGTCGGTGATGTTGATGACGTTTTTGACAATGAGGGCGTCGATCACGTCTTCGATCACACGCACAAAATCAGCGTCCATGCGAACAAAGCCGTCGCCTTCGGCCGGTGCTTTGCCCCAACCCATGAACGCCAAGACGTCGGCACTTTCATCGGGCAGGAATTCGGTGTGCGGAGAGTCGGCTTCGCGCAGCATGGCGCTGATGCGGCCAGTGGCGTCTCGGTGAACGTAGGGCATTGCGGCGGGGTCGAGTCAAAGATTCGCCAATTTACGCTTTTGTTCGAAGCCTGGTGCTTCAAACTGTGGCGCATTGCACGGGTAATCAAGGCTCTGGCAGCGAGGTTGACCAACAAAAACGCCGGAACAAGTCCGGCGTTGTTCATTTGAAGCGCAGCGCGGTCAGCGCAGACCGGTCAAGTAGTCAGCCACGGCCTTGATTTCACGGTCGTTTAACTTGGCGGCAATGCCGGTCATTTGCACGCTGTTGTTGCGCGTACCGCCCCGGTAGGCGATGAGTTGCGTTTCTGTGTACTCGGCGTGCTGGCCACCCAAGCGCGGATACAGCGCAGGGATGCCCGCGCCGCTGGGGCTGTGACAACCAGCACAGGCCGGAATGTTGCGCTCGGCAATGCCGCCGCGGTAGATTTTTTCGCCCAAGGCGACGGTGTCTTTGTTGGTGGCAAAGCCGGGACTGGCTTTTTTAGTGGCAAAGTAGGCCGCCACGTTTTTCATGTCGGCTTCGCTCAGGGTAGAAGCAAAACCCATCATGATGGCGTTGGCGCGCTTACCTGATTTGTACTCAGTAAGCTGTTTGACGAGGTATTCCGGATGCTGCCCTTGCAAAATGGGATTGGCCGACACGCCGCGCGAGCCGTCATTGGTGTGACAGGCCACGCACACGCCGTTGGCAATGACTTCGCCCTTGGCAGCATCGGGTTTAGCGACCGGCGTGGCATCGGCGGCAAAGGCGCTCGCTGTGCAAGCTGTAAGTGCAAAAGAAAGAAAGAATTTGGCTGCTGACTTCATGACGTGAGGAATCGCGTGGTGCATATCTAGCTGATTTTACAATCAAGGCTTTGGGCGACTGAATGACTGAGCAAAAGACCCCCGCAAAAGCGCGCCCACGCGAAAAAATCGTCAGGCCTGCTACGCCTGTGGCGGCCGACCCAGAAAAAATCGCCCTCGGCTGGACGCACACTGCGCGCTTTCTCACCACTGCCAGCTTGCTCAACCAATTGCCGCAGTCCGAGCTGCCCGAAATCGCCTTCGTGGGGCGTTCCAATGCCGGTAAAAGCACCGCCATCAACGTGATGACGCAGCAAAAACGCCTGGCTTTTGCCTCCAAAACCCCCGGCCGCACCCAACACATCAACCTGTTTGAGTTGGGCCCCAAATTAGAAGCCGACGCCCTGTTTGCCGACCTGCCCGGCTACGGCTATGCAGCGGTGGCACGCGGTTCCAAGTTGCTTTGGCAGTTGGTGATGGCCGAATATTTAGAAGTTCGTCGCTGCCTGACCGGCGTGGTCTTGATGATCGATTCGCGCCTGGGTTTCACCGATTTAGACAAACAGTTGCTGGCCTTCGTGGCACCGCGCATCGGCAATGGTTCGGTGAAGATGTTGGTGCTCTTGACCAAGGCCGACAAGCTCAACCGCAACGAACGAGCCGCCGCGTTGATGGCCGCGCAAGCAGAACTGACTGACCTGACCACCGAGCAAGCCGATGTGAGCGTGGCACTTTTTTCAGCACTCAAGAAAACTGGGATCGGCGATGCGGCGCAGTTGTTGCACGCTTGGGCGCACCCGGTTCCGATGGAAGTCGGAACCGCAGATTCATGATTAACGATTGATTGGCATGGTCACGGTTGAGCTTCAACGCATCGAACTGAAACACGGCATCACGCTGTCCTGCCGCGTGGCGGGGCCTATCGGCGCGCCGGTGCTGGTGTTTTTGCACGGCTTTCCCGAAGCGGCGTTTGTGTGGGACGAGATGCTGGCGCACTTCGGCCAGCGCTACCGCTGCATCGCGCCCAACCTGCGTGGCTTTGCCGACTCATCGGCACCTGCCGAAATTGAGGCGTACCGGGTCAAACATTTGATGGCCGACCTGCTGGACTTGATCCACACCGTGTCACCCGACCAGCCGCTGGCCGCCTTGGTGGCGCACGATTGGGGCGGCGCGGTGGCGTGGACCTTTGCGGTTCAACAAGCCGACACCATGCAGCGGCTGGTCATCATCAATTCGCCACACCCCGCCACGTTTTTGCGCGAGTTGCAGCACAACAAAACGCAGCAAGCGGCCAGCAGCTACATGAATTTTTTGTGCCGCCCGGATGCGCAGAAGCTGCTGATGGAAAACGACTTCGCGCGCCTGTGGCCCTTCTTCACCAACATGAGCGGTGGCTCAGAGTTGGTGTGGCTCACCGAGGCGCTGAAAAACCAATACCGCGCCGTATGGTGCCAAGGTTTGAACGGTGCCTTGAACTATTACCGCGCCTCGCCGCTCAAGCCGCCGCTGACGCCTGAGGACGCGGTGATGAAGCTCACTTTCACGCCCGAATTCGTGACGGTGAACGTGCCCACGCTGGTGCTTTGGGGCGAAGCCGACACCGCGTTGCCACCGGCCTTGCTGGACGGCCTGGAGCCCTTTGTTCCGCGAATGCACTTGGTGCGCGTGCCCGGCGCGTCGCACTGGATCGTGCACGAACAGCCGGGTTTGGTAGCGGCTGAGATCGAAGCATTTTTGACTG
>JANPNT010000004.1:0-4002 GCA_031427655.1 Burkholderiales bacterium | reverse complement strand
ACGCCAGCTACTTCGCGCCCGGCCGGCGCCCGGCGCGCACCTGCGTGGGCGTGAGCGGCCTGGCGCGCGGCGCGCTCATAGAGATCGACCTTGTGGCGCGGCGCGTGGCGGCCGAATCGCCCGGCCTGCCTTCGGGCCCCGCCACGGCCTTGGCCCAGTCATCCCCATCATCGCCACCATGAGCCACCTGCCCCATCTCCCCGCCAGTGTCGAAACCTGCCACTGGGGGTTTTTCGATGCCACCCTGCAGCCCGCCCTGACGGTGGAAAGCGGCCAGCGTTTCACCCTGGCCACGGTCAGCGCCGGCGCTGCGGTGCTGCCGCCTGCAGGCTTTCACATCCCGCCCGAGCTGCTGGACATCCACACCCGCCTGCCCATGGCGATGCCCGGGCACATCCTGACCGGCCCCGTGGCCGTGGCCGGCGCGATGCCAGGCGACACGCTGGAGGTGCGCATCATCGACGTGCAGTTGCGCCAGGACTGGGGCTACAACGTCATCCGCCCGCTGGCCGGCACCCTGCCTGACGACTTCCACGCCTACCGCCACCTGAACATCCCGCTTGACTGCGAGCGCGGCGTGGCACGGCTGCCCTGGGGCCTGGAGCTACCGCTCCACCCCTTCTTCGGCGTGATGGGCGTGGCGCCGCCACCGAATTGGGGGCGCATTAGCACCATCCAGCCCCGCGCGCACGGCGGCAACATCGACAACAAGGAACTCGGGCCCGGCAGCAGCCTGTATCTCCCGGTGTATGCGCCCGGCGCCTTGTTTTCCTGCGGCGACGGCCATGGCGCGCAAGGCGACGGCGAGGTCTGCGTGACAGCCATCGAGACCGCCTTGCTCGGCACCTTCGAGCTGGTGCTTCATCCGCAAGGCGCCGGCCCTGCTTTGACCTACCCGCGCGGCGAAACGCCCACGCACTGGATCACCATGGGCATGGACCCCGACCTGGATCGCTGCGTGGAGATGGCGCTGCGCGACATGATCGTGTTGTTGGGCGAGAAGGCCGGGCTCAGCCGCGAAGACGCCTATACCCTTTGCAGCCTGGCGGTGGATTTCCGCATCACGCAGACCGTGAACGGCCACAAAGGCGTGCACGGCCTCTTGCGCAAGGGCTTGATCGGAAGCCGTTAAAAAATGGGGGGGGGGGGGAACGGCTGACCGAACATGTCCTGAGCTCGATTTGAGATGCGGAAGCACAGTGTCCAAGCAGAGCTTGCGTATCAACAGCGCAGACCGTGTGAGACTGCGCTGGGTTAATCAGCGGATTCCAGCGGCGGCTATGTGGGACCGATCCTGGGCGACCGCAATTGGCCGTCACTGTGAGTTCAAGGCCGCGCCAGGAATCTGATTTCCGATGCACCAGCCAGGGCTGGCCAAAGTCAGGTGTCGGCGAGGTCCGCGAACTGGCGCTGCCGGCCATCAACTGACGTCCACGACGGGCTGCTTTCACTCCGTCCGGCGACGTCGCATCACATGCCGATCAGTATGTCAAGGAGCAGGCGCTATGCCACGCAAGTCAGAGAGCATCACGTGGATGGTAAATGCCACAGCCGCAGCAGTACAGGTAGGGGCTGCGACCGACAAACAGGCAAGGACGTCCTCAATGGCTTACTTCGCATGTTCACGGACACATTGATAGATGCCAGGCACTACGGCTATCGAGTGTCCAAGCTTGTGACGGCCGGAATGCCCACCACCTTCGATCACGTTCTGCCTATTGACGTCGTCGTTGAACATCTCCTGACCGCACCCTTGCAGGCGCCCCTCCTGCTGCAGGTCGAACTCGCGTCAGTTCTAAGAGTTGCGGAGATCACGGAAATTGAAAATCGGGCCTCAAATGACGCCACGTTGAGGCACGCGATGCCGGTCGGCTGGCAGTGGGGCGACCGTCCGGATGCGAGGTACAAGCACGTGGGCATCAATCTCGAAGACGCGGAGCGAGAAATCGACGCGCGGATCCAGTCGTTCATTCGGTCCACGTTCCCAGGCGCCGGCTCACTCGGGACATAGCAGTTTCGGCGTACATGTCGAGAGGTTGCTTGTGGCCTGCTGCGAGTTCTAGGCTAACGCCCCGCCCTACAGCTCGCGTCTGTTGACGGCCAGGAGCTGCCGCTGACAACAGGCGGCTTTCTGGCCAGCCTCCGCCCCTTCGACGATCCGAACTGGCCCCAGACCCCCCAGCAAACGGGACATGGCACCATCGGCGAATGCAAGTAATCCCACAGATGGACCCTGCGGCCTGGGCCGCTTGGGTTCAAGCGATCTTCTCCGTTGTTGCCATCGCCGCAACTGCTTGGGTAGTCAAGCGGCAACACGAGCTTGAGAGGGAACGTGATGCCGAAAGGGATCGCCTTGCGGCGGTCGCCAGGATGAACGCCGCGCTCCTCGTGTCCTCCCTTCAATTCAATCGGCTGACGAACTTTCGCGACCAGACTCTGGCGCCGCATGAAGACGACCCCACCCGTCACGTCGCAATCCAGCCCAGCGCACCCCTCGGCCGGGAGCTGGCCTTGGATCTGACCCCGCTTGCCAGTTTTGCCATCGACGGAGACACAGTAGCTATGGTCAGCTGGGCGATGAGCGATGCAAAGTACGGAGCTGCCGTAACGGCAATCGAAGCACGTTCCGAGGCGCATCGCGAGTTCCAACGCGTCGCCGAGCAAGCCGTGACTGGAGACTTCTTGGCCGATCTCGAAGCAGCGATCGGCCCGAGGCTCACCGTGACGCTCCGAAGCGGGACCGATCAGATGTACGCCACTGTCGCTGACGCGCTCGCGTCGCTGTCGGTGGTTGGGCAATCAATTCCCGCTGCGCTGAAAAAGGTTTATCCAGATCAGCGCTTCATAGGGTTTGGTGCGGCGCCGCAAACGAAACGCTGAGGTACCCCGTTAATGAACCTCATCGTCCCTCGATAATGGGCCCCTCACTACTAGCGTCGATGTCCGACGAGGACGCGCGGTCGCTATGTCGGGTGAAGATTTAATCGCTCGAACACTGGCTGCGCCGTTTGGTCGACGACGTCTTGACCGCGCGATACGGCTCAGGCTATTTCGAGCAGCGCAATCCAGCCGGCCAACTCCTCCTAGGTAAGAAGCGGGTCGACGATGTGATCCGGCGACGAACGAACGAGCCGGGCCGTTACCCCCCGGTCGATCGACGCAGTTGTTCTTGGCGACTTGATCGCGATCATGTGTGACGACAGCCGTTATCCGCCTTTCAGGGATGCCATGACTTTCGCCTTTCCGAACGGCGCAGCAGAAGCGCGGACCTTCCTTGCGCGAATCGAGGCCCCCAGAAACAACCTAGCGCATGCCAACGGCGTGGCCCTTCGGGCGATGGAGCAGGTACTCTGCTACTCAAACGATGTTATCGATTCACTCAAGGACCACTACAGGAGGCAGGGCATGTTGAAGGAGTTTGATGTCCCCGAAACCCTGCGCTTCATAGACTCGTTTGGTCAAGTCTTCACTCGCGCTCAGCTCGTTGACAATATGACCGGAGGGGTCTGCAAGAATTTCAGCGATTCACCAGATCTCTACTTGCGTCCCGGCGATGAACTCACGCTCGAGGTTGATGTAGATGTCGCGTTTGACGCGCCTTGGAAAACGATTTGGCAATGGACGGGGAGCGGTCAAAACGCGACACAGCGCCGAGCCGTGATAGCGGTGGACGTCTCGCATGTTGGTGAACGGTTTAGTCTGGTCTGCCAGGTCATATCGAAGCGAGACTGGCATCGTCTTCCCAGCTTTATGTACAGACCAGACGAGAAGCTTGGCGTGGACTGACCTTGCCCCTCATCCACGTACCCCGTAGCCCTCATTTACGCGGCGTGTTTTGACTGAGCCGTGCGCCAGTTTTGCTCAAACCGCATCGGGCTGACATAGCCCAAGGTGCAGTGAAGTCTGCGGTGGTTGTAGAACGTCAACCAGTCCACCACCTCGTCCATCGCCGCGCGCAGCGTGGCGAACTTTTGGCCGTGTATGCGCGCCACTTTCAAGCGG
>JANPNT010000003.1:0-6003 GCA_031427655.1 Burkholderiales bacterium | reverse complement strand
GCTCAAGGCGCTCGCATCCTTGAAAGCGCCCGTTGACGCGTTTTTTGAGAACGTCATGGTCAATGCAGAAGATTCAGTGCTTCGAAACAACCGCATCGCGCTCTTGTTCAATTTGCACACCGCCATGAATCGCGTCGCTGATTTGGCCAAACTGGCAACTTGAACATTCGTCGCCAGCCCACCCCATGACCCCTCTCAAGCTCATCATCCTCGACCGCGACGGCACCATCAACGAAGACCGTGATGACTTCGTGAAAACGCCCGAAGAATGGATACCCATCCCGGGTGCGCTGGAGGCCATTGCGCGGCTCAACCATGCGGGGTGGCACACGGTGGTGGTCACCAACCAGTCGGGCTTGGGGCGCGGTTTGTTTGACATGGCCACGCTGAACGCGATGCACTTGAAGATGAACCAAATGCTGACCAAAGTGGGTGGCCGCATCGATGCCGTTTTCTTTTGCCCGCACACGCCAGAAGAAGGCTGCGATTGCCGCAAACCGCTGCCGGGCCTGATGCTGCAAGTCGGCGAGCGTTACGGCTTGAACCTGAAAGACGTGGCCGTCGTGGGCGACTCGATGCGCGATTTGCAAGCCGGTGCCAGCGCCGGTTGCCCCACGCACTTGGTGCGCACCGGCAAGGCGGCGGCCTACAGCGACGCGCAGTTGGAACAAGTGCTGTCGCGTGCACCCGGCACACAGGTGCATGCCGACTTGGTCGCGTTTGCCGAAGCCATGATCTTGCGCGAGCGCCGTGCTCGCGGGCTGACCGGTGAAACCGATTCTGGTTTTGGAAGGCTGAACTGATGGCCGCTGTGGCGTTCGGTGCCAAGCCGTCGGTGCTGCAAACGCTGTGGTGGCGCTTGCGCTCGGTGGTGTTCATTGTGTGGATGGCCGTCACGGTGGTGCCGTGGGCTTTGGCCGTGTTGGTGTTTTCCATATTTAAACAAGGTGACGCGGTTTACTGGATGTGCGTGGGCTGGTTGCGCACCGCCATATGGGGCGCGCGCGTGATTTGCGGCGTGCGCCACCGCATGATCGGTTTGGAAAACTTGGACGCCGCGCACCGCGCAGGGGCCGTCATCGTGCTGCCCAAACACCAGTCGACCTGGGAAACGTTTGCATTCCCTTGTTTGATGCCCCACCCTTTGGCTTATGTGTTCAAGCGTGAGCTGCTCTACGTGCCGTTTTTTGGTTGGGCGATGGCGCGCATGGACATGATTCACATCGACCGCAGCAAGCGCGCCGATGCCTGGAATCGCGTGGCCGACCAAGGCCGCAGGCACATGGCCAAGGGCACCTGGGTCATCATGTTTCCGGAAGGCACGCGCATTGCGCGCGGCCAGCAAGGCACCTACAAGGCAGGCGGCACGCGTTTGGCGGTGGACACCGGCACGCCGGTCATGCCGATTGCCGTGACTTCGGCCGTGTGTTGGCCGCGCAAGTCGTTGATGTTGCGGCCTGGGGTGGTGACTGTGTCGATTGGTCCGTTGATATCACCAGCAGGACGTGAGCCTGCGGAAATGATGCGCGAAGTGCAGGCCTGGATAGAGGGCGAAATGCGCCGCTTGGACCCCGCTGCCTATGTCGAGACAAGCAACAAAGTCGCGGCACGCACGTGACGCTTGAGTCTTTCCTTCGCCGCTTAAACTCAGTCTTCATGCCACGCAAGCCACACGCCACTGACATTCAACAGCTCTCGCTGTTTGATGCGCCGGTGACTGCGGTTGAGGCGCCCGTTGAGTTGATTGAAGTTGAGCTTGCCGCGCAGAACGCAGCTCTCGCGAAAGCGCACTTGCCCGCAACACCTTTGGTCATTGAACCCCCGGCGGTTTGCATCGCCAGCGTGCTGCGCCCTGTCGTGTTTCGCCACCCTCAAGCAGACCGCGAAATCCGTCTGCAAGAGCATCTGGTGGGCTACGCGCTGAAGCGCGCACGGCGTCGCAGCATTGGCTTCATCGTCGGCGCCGAGGGCCTCAGCGTGAACGCGCCTAAATGGGTCGGCATCGGCGACATCGAAACCGCGCTGCGTGAGAAAGCCAGTTGGATATTGCGCAAGCTCGGCGAACAACAAGACCGCCAACAGCGCCTGCATGCCGCCAAAGTGGATTGGCGCGACGGCACCAGCATTCCCTTTTTGGGTGAAACCGTGATCGTGGTGTTGGACCCGCGCGCCACCGGCGCTGTGCTCAATACTTCGGCGGCTGACACACAAATGCAGGCGCAATTGAACGGCGTGCCGCAGCTCACCCTGCACATCGGCCTGCCACACACCGCCACGCCCGAGCAAATTCGCGACGCGGTGCAGTGCTGGCTGCAACGCCAAGCCAAGCGCGTGTTCGAAGAACGCTGCCAGCACTACACCCAACAGCTGGGCGTGCGCTACACACGGCTGAGTTTGTCGTCGGCCCAAACCCGCTGGGGCAGCGCCACCGCCGACGGCACCATCCGCCTGAACTGGCGCTTGATTCACTTCGCCATGTCCACCATCGACTACGTGGTGGCGCATGAGCTGGCGCATCTGCGCGAAATGAACCACAGCCCCAAGTTTTGGGACGTGGTGCGCTCGGTGGTGCCTGATTACGAAGCAGCACGCGGCACGCTGAAAGACAAGGTATTGCCGGTGTTTGATTGAGGCGCTGCAGCCGTGCGCTGTCGGTGATTTTGGAGACCCCATGAGACCCAAGCGACCGGCATCACAGCCGGCACGCGAGCAAAGCGGCCCGCTTCGCCACGACCCACCGCACTGCATGCGCCACGACGGCAGCGAAGCCCTTGTTGAGCGACGCGAATGTCGATGCCGTCTACGTCCTGCGGCCCAACAGCTTGCACGCCGGATGGGCCATCAAAGCCACGCAAGCAGGCACGCCCGAAGTGTTGGGCAGACGTGAAAGCGCCGCCGGAAGATGGTGCAATTCCAAGGCTCGCGCCCATAAATTTAGTTTCTGTGCGGCAGGGACAAAGCGCTGAGACGAAAGCCTTCGCATC
Organism: Burkholderiales bacterium; assembly: GCA_031427655.1. Lineage (GTDB taxonomy): Bacteria > Pseudomonadota > Gammaproteobacteria > Burkholderiales > Burkholderiaceae_C > JANYJJ01. Next base: position 3,019 of record JANPNT010000003.1, on the reverse strand, counting down.
AGACCCCGCAGAATGGGCAAATGCAAGTTTCTCGAATCCGGACATTTCTCTCCAGCGCGGCTGTGCTGACCCTGGGCCTGTGGCTGGCGCTGGAACCTGAAGCTGTCCGCTCACAAACACAAGCGCAAACGCTAGGGCAAACACAAGCGCCACCTCAAACCATCGCGCAGCAAGCGCGCCCCAAGATTGGCTTGGTGCTGTCAGGCGGCGGCGCGCGCGGCTTGTCGCATGTGGGCGTTCTCAAAGTTTTAGAGCGAGCGCGCATTCCCATCGACGTGATTGCCGGCACCTCGATGGGGGCCATCGTGGGCGGGCTGTATGCCAGTGGCATGAACGCTGACGTGCTGGAGGCCGAGCTGCTCAAGGTCAATTGGGACGCGGTGTTTGCAAGCCGTGTGGACCGTCAGCTCCTGTCGCAGCGGCGCAAAGAAGAAGACTTCGAAATATCACCGGTGCTGGAGTTCGGTATGCGCAACGGCGAGGTGCGCGTGCCGCTGGGCGCCTTGTCGGGGCGAGGCTTGGAAGGGCTGCTGCGCCGCTACACCTTGCCATCGCGCTTGGTGCGCGATTTCGATTCCCTGCGCATTCCGTTTCGGGCCGTGGCCACCGACATGGAAACCGGCTTGCCGGTGGTGTTGCGCGACGGCGACCTGGCGCTGGCGCTGCGCTCCAGCATGAGCGTGCCCGGCGTGTTTGCACCCACTGAAGTCAACGGCCGCATCTTGGGCGACGGCGGCCTGGTCAACAACTTGCCAGTGGACGTGGCCCGCGCCATGGGCGCAGACGTGGTGATTGTGGTGAACATCGGAACGCCCTTGTCGGGCCGCGAAGCCTTGGGTTCTTTGGGCGGGCTGACCGGGCAGATGATCAACATCTTGACCGAACAAAACGTGCGTCAAAGCTTGAGCGGCCTGAAGCCGCAAGACCTGCTCATCACGCCGCAACTGGGCAAACTCACGGCCGGCGACTTTGTGAAAACGCGCGAGCTGATCGACCTGGGTGAACAAGGCGCTCTGCCCGAGTTGAGCCGCTTGAGCGCGCTGTCACTCAGCGAAGCCAACTATGCCCAGTGGCGCGCCAATCATGCGCAACAACCGGCCGAAAAAACGCGCTTGGCCGAGATCGGTTTCAAGGGCACCGAATTCACCTTCCCCGAACGTTACGCGTCGCAGCTGGAGTCGAAGATCGGCGACGAATTTGATGACGGCAAGGCCGAGCGCGACGCGCGTCGTCTGGCCGCCAGCGGTGACTACACCCGCGCCGATTTCAAACTCATCGGCACGCCCAGCGGTGACGGTTTGGTTTTCGATTTGGAAGAAAAGCCGTGGGGTCCGCACTACTTCCGAGTGGGCTTGGACATGAGCACCGACTTCCGAGGCGACAGCCGTTTCAACATCAAGATCAGCCACAACCGCCACTGGCTTGGCGCGAACGGAACCGAGTGGCGCAACCGCGTGCAAATTGGCGATGTACCGCTGGCCTTCACCGAGATTTACCACCCGCTGAAGTGGACGGGCGGCATCAGCAACGACTGGTTTGTGGCCGCCTACGCGCAAGTAGAACGCCGTGTGTTCAAGGTCTACAACAACGACAGCGGCGACGAGCAGGGCAGTTATTTGCAAACGCAAGGGCAAGTCGGCTTGGACTTGGGCCAGTTGTGGGGCGAGTTCGGGCAACTGCGTTTGGGCGTCACATCGTTGTTGCTGCGCAGCAGCCCGAAAATTCTGGCGACCAGCTACACCGGGCCGCGAAACAGCGTCACGGCGGTGGAGACCGGAGCGCGCTTTGCGGCGGTGGTCGATCAGCTGGACTTTGCCAACTTTCCGCAGCGCGGCTACCGCATGCAGGGCGAAGCTGTGGTGGGGCAAGACCGCATTCTGGCGGGCTCAAGCAGCAACGGCTCTGTAGCTTCCAGCGGCCCCGCCAGCTTCAACCGCATAGAGGCCCGCGCCACCGCAGTGCGCTCTTGGGGCGCGCACACCGTGAACGCGTATTTTCGGGCACAGCACCTGGGCGGCAAAGCAGCCGGCGATTTGGGCCGCTTCACGCTGGGTGGTTTTCACGATTTGTCGGGCTACAAGCTGGGCCAGATCGACGGCAACGACGTGGTGTTCGGCCGCTTGACCTACTACCGCCGCTTGAACGAAGTGCCACTGTTCACACGCGGCTTGTTCATTGGCGGCACGGTGGAAGCGGGCAACGCTTGGCGTCAAGCCAGCGATGTGTCGCTGCGCGACTTGCGCAGTGGCTTCAGCCTGTTTTTCGGAGCCGACACCGGTTTGGGGCCGGTGTATTTGGGCCTGACTCATGCGCCCAAAGGCAGCACCGGTTTGTACTTTTTGGTTGGCAAGCCCTGATCCGTTTCTAGCAACAGCGTCAGCTCAAACCAGGCCCAAGCTTTCGTCCACGCCCAAGTGAACATTCATAGCCTGCACCGCCGCGCCGCTGGCACCTTTGCCCAGGTTGTCCAGGCGCGCCATCAGCATCATTTGACTGTCGCTGCCGCCATGATTCGCGAACACCAACACATCGACCCGGTTGGTGTCGTTACACGCCTGCACATCAAAAAAGCCCGCCTCCAAGGTGGCCGGATCGCGCAGCGGCATCACGCGGATGAAGGGCTCGCCCTGGTAGTGCGCACTCAATGCGGCGTGCAAACTTTCCGCTGAAGCGCCCGCACTCAACTGCGACAGGTGCAGTGGCACGCTCACCGACAAGCCCTTGTAAAAGTTGCCCACGATGGGCTGGAAGACAGGCGGCGCGGTGAGGCCGGTGTGGGCCATCATTTCAGGCAGGTGCTTGTGCGCCAAGCTCAAGGCATAGGGCCGAGGTGAATCGAGTTTCGCGTCGCCACCGGACTGGTACTGCTCGATCATTTTTTTGCCACCACCGGAGTAGCCGCTGATCGACGTGGCCGACGTGGGGAAGTCGCGCGGCACCAAGCCCGCATCGACCAAAGGCCGCATCAACAAAATGAAGGTGCTGGCATGACAACCCGGGTTGGCAATGCGCTTGCCGG
>JANPNT010000002.1:0-1635 GCA_031427655.1 Burkholderiales bacterium | reverse complement strand
GCACAGGCACAGGCACAGGCACAGGCACAGGCACAGGCACAGGCACAGGCACTTTCAGTTGAAGCCGAGTCGGTCAAGCCAGCAGAAAAACTGGTCGCTGAGGTCAAGCCTTCAGTGGCCGAGCCGGTGATTGCGGCGGCGGTTGAGGCCGTTCCCGAAATGGCGGCTCCGATCCCGACTGTTGAGGCCGTGCCGTCGGCATCCAGCTTCGTCTGGCCCGGCCCCACGCGTTTGAGCTACGTGCTCACCGGCAACTATCGGGGCGAGATCAAAGGCAGCGCGCAAGTCGAGTGGTTGCGCATGGGCTCACGCTACCAAGTTCATCTAGACGTGTTGGTGGGCTTGCCTATGGCCCCGCTGATCACCCGGCGCATGAGCAGCGAGGGGCAAATCACGCCCGAAGGCTTGATGCCCGAGCTCTTTGAAGAAGACACCAAAATCATGTTCCGCGACCGCCGCCGCGTGGGCGTGCGTTTTGAAGCCGAAACCATTGTGATGGCCAACGGCGAACGCCAGCCGCGCCCGGCGGGCGTGCAAGACAGCGCCAGCCAGTTTGTGCAACTCAGCTATTTGTTCAATCTGAAACCCGAGCTGCTGACAGTAGGCAGCACGGTGAACGTGCCCTTGGCTTTGGCCCGAAAAATTGACACCTGGACTTACGACGTCGTGGCCCAAGAGCCGCTGTACACGCCCTTCGGCTCCATCGACAGCTACCATTTGAAGCCGCGCCGCATTGGGCAAACCAGCAATGATTTGACCGCCGAAATTTGGATCGCGCCCAGCCTGCAATACCTGCCTGCGCGCATACGCATCAGGCAAGATGCGGACACATTCATAGACATGTTGATAGAAAGAAAGCCGCAGTTGGCGGCGGCGAATTGAATCTGCTCGCCCATAGCTTGAAGCTTCCGCCAACACGATCGCGTTTCGCAGCTTTCACCCCAGCCGCGCACCGCACATCGGCTTGCAAGCCGATGCCGTTCATCAGGCTCGTCGCATGCGCCTCGAAAGCCCTGTTTCACCCCCAACCCTCTCCGTCCAGGAGAGAGGGCCATACAACGCAACCGAGTTACCACCATGAACTATGAATTCATCCTCACCTCGACCCACGGCGAAAGCGCTCTGCGCACCGGCCTCATCACGCTGAACCGCCCTAAACAGCTGAATGCACTGAATGACGGTTTGATGGACGAGGTGGGAGCCGCGCTCAAAGCTTATGACGCCGACGAAAGCATCGGCTGCATCGTCATCACCGGCAGCGAAAAAGCTTTCGCTGCCGGTGCCGACATCAGCGCCATGGCGCTGAAAACATACAAGGAGGCCCACAGCGGCGACTTCATCACCCGCAACTGGGAAACCATTCGCAGAATTCGCAAACCGGTGATCGGCGCGGTGGCAGGTTTTGCGCTGGGCGGCGGCTGCGAACTGGCCATGATGTGCGACATCTTGATTGCCGCCGACAACGCCAAATTCGGTCAACCCGAAATCAAGCTTGGCATCATTCCGGGTGCGGGCGGCACGCAGCGCCTGCCGCGTGCAGTGGGCAAGGCCAAAGCCATGGACTTGGTGCTCACCGCCCGAATGATGGACGCGGTAGAGGCCGAGCGCTGCGGCTTGGTGTCGCGCGTGGTGCCC
>JANPNT010000001.1:0-1541 GCA_031427655.1 Burkholderiales bacterium | reverse complement strand
TTTTTCCGGAAACTGAAACGGCCCGTAGTTATTGGAACAATTAGTCGTGACTGTTGGTAAACCATAAGTATGGAAATAGGCGCGCACCAAGTGATCTGAGGCTGCCTTGGAGGCCGAGTATGGGCTATTCGGGGCGTATGGCGTGGTCTCGCTGAACTTTGGATCGCTTTCACCCAGCGAACCATAGACTTCATCGGTCGACACGTGCAAGAAGCGAAATGCCGACTTCTCTACCAGTGCGAGTTCGGTCCAATAGGCACGAACGGACTCTAAAAGCCGAAAGGTTCCGACGATATTGGTGTTGATGAAATCTTCGGGACCATCGATCGATCGGTCGACGTGACTCTCTGCAGCAAAATGCAAAACCGCGCGAGGCCGATAGGTAGCAAGTAATCCCTTCACCAGGGCGGTATCGCCGATATCGCCTTTAACAAAGGCGTGTCTCGAATCGCTACTCAACGCAGCAAGGTTCGTTAGATTGCCCGCGTACGTGAGCTTATCTAGGTTAATCGCGGGCTCATCGGTATTGCTGAGCCAATCTAGAATAAAGTTGGAGCCGATAAACCCGGCACCCCCTGTTATTAGAACCATGTTGTATTACCCATTAATCGATCGTGATTTCACGGCTTAAATTGCTAAACTATTCAGGATTTCGCTGAAGTACGTTTAAAATTCACTTCAAGTTTTTCAAAAGGGAGCCCGCTAAAACCCTGGGGTATAAGGTAGCCGCCGAGCTCGCCTGCCTAGACCAAGGTTGCGGCATAACGCTTGATCGTACATATTGGATGGAACTATCGGCCTAACCTTCTTGAACACCTACATTCATTTAAAATCATATCATAAACTGTTAATCTGTTCAAAAACAAAGACCTAATTATGTTCGCCAAAGCCCATCGCTTGTTGCGTGCAATATGATTCAAACTGCGGTCGAAATTAACCTTGGCACTCACGATCTTCTTGGCGGTGATCCATCACATCTGCATACAACTTCGTGAATTATTGGTAAGCTAGCTAAAGAATCTCGAGACTCGGTTTTTTTGTCGAACGGGTTGAACATGGGTTCTTGGGGCCGCTATGTCGATTACTCAAATTGTTCACGAACCAATGATCCGACTAACTTTACTCGACACCCCAAGAAGTTCCGGCAAATGAATGGATCGATCCGTAATGCGTAGGCTCAAGAAACACTTTTACAAGCTGCTATATCGTCTCGGGGTACTTAAGCCCTATTGGGAGATTGATCGATATCGATATCTTAGACGCGTGATGCGGTCGCGGCGCTTGGATTGGCGCTATGCGCAAGAAGCGGACCAGCAGCAGTTTAGCTCTTCCGAAGCCGTGATTCGTTGTAACCAGTTTTCTCCCCCCGTATTTTTCTACTGTGACCCTAAATCCAAAATCGAACGTGACATCATTAAGGACAAGGGATATCAGCCTCAAATTTCTGACTTGTTATTCGATTATTTCCGAGATGAAATTGTCTTCCTCGACGTTGGCGCAAACATCGGGTTCTTCTCCATCGTTGCGGCTAAACAGTATCC